>JAITEA010000224.1 GCA_031282285.1 Helicobacteraceae bacterium | reverse complement strand
GGCGCGTTTGGAGGCTTTAAGCCGTTTTCGCTATAGTTTTCGCATTGGACTTTAGGCGCAAGGTTTGCGCTCACAACAATTCAGGATACGACTATGCAAAATCCCAATCTCTACCCGTCGCGCCGCGACTTTATCAAAACGACCGCGATCGCCTTTGGCGCGCTTGCCGCCGCGCCTAGCGCTTTTGGCGATACGCCGCGCTCCGAGAACGCCGCGAGCGCGCAAACACGCCGTTTTACAATAACGCAGAAATACGCGCTCCAAGCGCCCGAAGGTTCCGGCGGCGTTGCGAATCTCTGGATTCCGCTGCCCGACGATCAAAGTTTTCAGCGGCTGACAAGGCTTAGTTTCAGCGGCGATTACCGCGACGCTTATATCACGACCAATAACGACTACGGCGCGAAAACGCTTTTTGCGACTTGGAACGACGCGAAAAAGAGCCCGAAAATCGATCTGAGCATAGAGGTGGAAACCCGCGACTGGGAAACCGCCGGCGCGCTCGGCGATTATCGCGCGCCCAAAGCGATCCGCTATCCCAAAGAGGTCGAGCCGTTTCTGAAACCGACAAAACATATGCCCGTAGATGGAATCGTCCTGAAAACCGCGAAAAAGATCGTCGGCTCGGAGAGCAATCCGCTCAAAAAGGCGCGTCTGATATACGACTGGGTTAGCGCGAATATGACGCGAGATAACTCGATCGCGGGGTGCGGTACGGGCGATGTGAAAGCGATTTTAGAAAGCGGCAAACTTGTCGGCAAATGCACCGACATCAATTCGGTGTTTGTGGCGCTCGCCCGCGCCGTCCAGATTCCGGCGCGAGAGACCTTCGGCATTCGCCTTGGCAGAGCGATCAAGCTGGAGCGCTACTCAAAAACCGCGTTCGGAAGCGCGGACGAAAACGGCCTGTCGAATATCGGCGGCGCTCAGCACTGCCGCGCGTCGTTCTATCTGGCGGGTTTTGGCTGGGTTCCGTGCGACGCCGCCGACGTTACAAAGATGCGCCTTACCGAGAAAAAAGAGCATAAAGACGCCGCCGTACAGGCGGTCAACGAGTATCTTTTCGGCAATTGGGAGATGAACTGGATCGGCTTTAACTGCGGGCGCGATTTTCTGCTCGATCCCGCGCCAGAGCAGGGCGCGATCAACAATTTTGGCTACCCGTACGCCGAAATCGGCGGCGATCCGCTGGATTATTACGATCCCAAAGCGTTTTCGTATGAGTACCTATCTCAGGAGCGATAAACCGCTTGCCGCCATAATCGGCGCGATCGCAGCCGCCGCCGCTTCCAGCCTCTGCTGTCTGGCGCCGGCGCTCTATCTCGTTTTTGGCGTGTCGGCGGCGGGGCTTGCCTCGCTGTCGAAACTCGCGTGGCTTCAGATACCGATGGGCGCCGTTGCGGTTCTCCTGCTCGCCTACGGATTTTGGCGTCTTTACGGATCGCGCCGCGCGATCTGCGAGGGATTTTTGTCGCGCCGCAAACTGGTCGCCCTCTACTGGTCGGCGGTCGCGATCGCGCTGATTTTGCTGATCTATCCGTTTGCGCTGCCGTTACTGCTGGAGGAAAATTAGCGATGAGGAACTTGCTGGCGATCATAGTTTTTTGCGCGGTCGCGTTTGCCGAAAATGTCGCGGAAAATGCCGCGAAAAATGTCGTCGTTACGCTCGAGGTGAAGGATATGGATTGCACGCTATGCGTAATCGCAATCAATCAGGCGTTGCGCAAAACCGACGGCGTGATACAGGCAAAAGCCTCGCTGCCCAATAAAAACGCGATCGCGACTGTGCCCAAAGGTTTTGATGTAAAGAAGCTAGAGGCGGCGATCGCCTCGACGGGCTATAAAGGCATAACGACGACAATCGAGCCCGCGCCGTAAAACGACCGATCCTGATGTTGTTAGTTCCAGTGGTTATAAGTGGCAACGGCGATCGAGCCCGCGCCGTAAAAGCGAAAGACTCGCTCGATCGTGTGCAGATAAAAGATAGATTTTAACGCGGAAAGCCGCCAACCACTTTGCGTCGTAGCGACAACGATCGCGCCAGCGCCGTAAAATGACAAGTAGGGTTTCCACCGCCTCGCGCTTTTATCTTGCTCAGCCTTGTAGCGCGCCATAAAAGCGAAACGAAAGTAGAGCTTCTACCGCTAACCTTACGCCGTAGCTACGACAATCGAACTCGCGCCGAAAAAGCGAATCCTTCTATCGTCGCGTCATTCAATGTTTTAACCCACACTGCCGCACGCGCTACAACTTTTCGCGTCTATATCGCCTTTGCGGTCGATCTCGTTTCAACCCCCATATCCGCAAGGGATGCAACACGACAGCCCCGCCGACTCAAAGCCAAACCCGTCGATCGCCGTATCCGCCGCGCCCGCCGCATCTTGCGCCGCCCGCTCCCGCTCCGCCGCGTCCAAAACGCGCGGCGGCTCGCTCTCCAGCTCGTCCTTTACCCGCGTCGGTATATCGTCGCGTATATACTCGTCCGTCAATCGCGCGACCTCTTCCGGCGTTAGCGCCTCTTGACTTCTTGCGGCAGTTTGCGGTATAGTTTC
>JAITEA010000195.1 GCA_031282285.1 Helicobacteraceae bacterium | reverse complement strand
TTAAGCGATCTGGCGGCTAGTTTGCCTAGCCTACCGATCGCGCCAAGACAACCTTACGCGCCGATAATCACATGCGTGGCTTTGAACAGCGCCCACGCCTTGTCGCCGCGCTTGAAGTCAAGCTCTTTTTGCGCGTCTTCGGTGATTACCGCCGTGATCGTGTTGCCGCCGCTGATCGAGAGTTTGATCTCGACATTGACTTTGCCCTCGACTACGGCTTCGACGACCCCTTCGATCGAGTTGCGCGCGCTGATCATCTTCGGCTTGCTACGGGCAAGCAGAATCCAGCTTGATTTGATAAGCGCGTAGGCTTCGTCGCCGACCTTGATCCCCATATCGTCAACGCTTTCGTTGGTGATCGTAGCGATAATCGGAGTCTGATTGCGAACCAGCAATTTGATCTCCGAATTAACCGCGCCTTTTTTGATTTCGGACACTGTTCCCACAAGCTGATTTCTCGCGCTTGTCTTCATTGTAATCCTTTGCGCCGTTCGCAACAACGAGGCGCTGTCGCCGCCGTTTTGCGAAAGCAGAGTTATTAGCTGCGTATGTTTGGCTTGAAGCAGCTCAAAAAGCTCGATTAGCGCCCCGCCCGCCTCCGTCAGCTTGGTGCCGCCCCCTCCCCTGCCGCCGCTTACGCGCGTTACCAGCGGCTGAGAAGCCAGATTGTTCATAGCGTCCACCAAGTCCCAAGCGGTTTTGTAGCCAATCTTGAGCGCCTTCGCGGCTTGATTGATAGAGCCGTGCGAGGCGATCGCCTTCAACAGCAGAACGCGATTTTCGCCCAGAAAACGAACCTCGCCTTGATCAAGCCAAACTTTGCCGCCAACCGTCATCTTAAAACCTTCTCTCTTAAATAAAAGAGGGCGTTATATTAGCGTACGCAAAATCATTGCGCGCCTCGATTGGCGCTTAAAAACTCAGCGCCCCTCGTCCGATTAAGCGCCGCTAAAGCAAAGCAAATATGCCGCCGAAAGCCAGACGAGCCCCGTGATAACCAGCGCGATCAAGACGATGGCGCTGCCCGCGTCTTTGGCGGCTTTGGCAAGTTCGTGGTAGTCGGTCGTAACCAGATCGACGACCCGCTCGATCGCGCTGTTGATCAGTTCGGCTAAGATCGGCAACAACAGCGAAATAAATAAAACGGCGCGATAGACAAACGGCATATCCCATACGATCAAGATCGCGCTTCCTACGATCAGCAGCAGCAACTCCGCCTTCATAGGCGCTTCGTTTCTGGTTACCTCGATCAGCCCCGCAAGCGAATATTTGAGGTTGCGCCAGAGGCTGAAACCTTGCGATTTCTCCCGTTTCATAGCGTCAGAAGCCTAACGCCGTCGTAGATATAACTAACGCCGATCGCGCCCAAAAGACACGCGCCGATAATCTCTATCCAGCGGTAATACGGCTTGATCTTATTGATCGCGCTAAGCGCCCAAGAGGCAAACAGCGCGATCAGCAAAAACGGCAAACCAAGCCCAAGCGAAAACAGACTCATCAGCGCCGCGGAAGCGCCCCGCCCGCTCTCTTGAAAGCTCATCGTGATAATCGCGCCCAGCACGGGACCGGTGCACGGCGTCCAGCCCACCGCGAAACTGGCGCCCAACACGAAAGGCGACAAAAAGGCGGCTTTGGCGGTAAAACTCGCCTGTTTTTGCATATTCAGAAACGGGATATTTATGATATGCGCAAAATGCAGTCCGAAAATCACTATAATCGCGCCGCCGATCACTCGCGACCAATGGTTGTTTATAACCGCGCCAAGCGCCAGATCGCCAAAAACGCCGATCGCGATAAAGACGCACGAAAATCCCAGCACAAACAAAAACGCCGTCGCCACAAGACGAATATGCTCTTTGGCGCTAAGCTCGTCGGAGCGTTGAATCTGCTTTAGCGAAAGCCCCGACATATAGGAAATATACGAGGGGACGATCGCCAAAACGCACGGAGCCAAAAAGCTCAAAACGCCCGCCGCGAAGCTGATAAAAAATGGCGCGGCATTAAACAGCGAATATAACTCCGTCTCAAACATAAACCCTACTTTAAGTTGCTCTGCGCGGGATAGATAAATACGGCGTCTCTAAACACGCTGATGTTCTGATCGTCCTGCGCGTAGGCGCGAATTCGCGCTTTGAACTTCGTATCCTCCGACGGATTGTCCGCCAAAACTTCGTCGGAGTATAGCGTAACGATCTCTTTGCTCTTAGCGCCGCCTTCGATCTTAAATGGACGGCTTGGCGAAAGTATTTTAACGCCCTCCGGCGACAGGATTTCAAAATAGTAGCTATGCGTTTTGTCGTCGGTGTTGGCAAAGAGGAATATATAATCGGCGCTAACGCGTTTAACCCCGCCTATCGTCTCTATCTTGTACAAACGGCTCGATTTGGTGATATCCAGTAGCATACCCTCTTTTTTGCCGCTCATCACCAAAAGCGCCGTCAAAACCAGCGTAAGCAACACGGCGTACGCAATGGTGCGGAAACGCACAAAACGGGTTTTACCCTCGTTCAGGCTGGCTCGAGCGCTAGTCCAATGTACGAGCGTCGGTTTGCCGAGCCTGTTCATCACGGTCGTACAGGCGTCGGCGCACTCTAAGCAGTTGATGCATTCAAGCTGCAATCCCTTGCGGATATCGATATGCGTCGGGCAAACCAGCACGCACGCTTCGCAGCCCGTGCATTCGTCGTTCTCGCCGAGCGGCTTTTTGCCTATTTTGGTCGCGCCGTCGTAGATTTTGCCGCCGCGGCTTTCGTCGTAGATCGTATAGATTGTGTCGCGATCGTACATCGAGCTTTGCACGCGCACATAGGGGCAGATAACCGCGCAGAACTTCTCGCCCATAAAGGTTACATCAAAGATCAAAAACAGCGCGATAATCGCGATCATACCTATCAGTACGGGGTGATCGGACGGGTTTTGAATATAGACAAAGAAATCTTCGGGCGGCACGAAAAACCAACTGAAGTTGGATGCGGCTAACAGCGCCAGACAAACCCAGATTAAAAACGAGGCGGCTTTTTTGAGGCGGTTGATCGGTTTGGAATAATCGATCGGCTTTTGCTTGTTGGCTCGTCTATGAAGCCCAAAGAGCGCGCCCTCGATCAGATCGCGGTAGATTACGCGGTAGATGGTCTGAG
Source organism: Helicobacteraceae bacterium (assembly GCA_031282285.1). Lineage (GTDB taxonomy): Bacteria > Campylobacterota > Campylobacteria > Campylobacterales > SZUA-545 > JAIRNH01. Next base: position 1,108 of record JAITEA010000195.1, on the reverse strand, counting down.
GACAGCCCCAGCCGCACCAGACGCGCCCGCCGATCGTCGTGATGGCGAAGACGAACAGGAAGCCGAACATCAGCAGAAACGGCAATAGATAAAACTCTTGCGCGGCAAACTCCACGCCAAGCAACTCGAGGCGCATATGATCGAACGAGAGCAAAAAGATATGCCTGCCGTTGATCGTGATAAACGGAACGGCGATTGTCAGCGCCGTAGCGAAAGCCATTACGCCGTAGCGTAGCTTGCGGTAAGAAGGTAAGTTCAAGGCTTGCTCCTTAAAAGATGTTGAACGGGCATTGTAGTCTTATTGCGTTTAATAAGCGCTAAACGCAAGCCGCTTTGATAAACGGCTATTTCCCGCCGCGCGCTACGCGATCCGTCCATCCAATCAATCCCCTCCCCTCCCCTGATAAGGCGGGATTACATACAACCGCCGCTCCGATAAGAGGAATAATATACTTGCCGATCGCGCCTGCCGCGCCTCTTGCGTAATTCCCGCAACAAAGCAGTAGCCCGCGGAGCGATAGTCTCGAAGAGGCGTTATCATCTCGGAGGCTTGCGGGCTACTGCTCCGTCGCGGGAATGACGAACGCCGCTTCTCTCTCCCCCCCTGATAAGGGGGGGTTTGAGGCAAGTCTGGGGGATTGAGGGTAGGGTAGGCGACGCGGAGCGATGATCGCGTAGGAAGTAGAGCAATAACGCTCAAGGGGCGGGGGGAAGGAGAGCAAAAGCGGTCAAACGCTTCAAGCCAAACCCTTGTAAAGCGTCAATAATCAACGAAAAGATCGCGATTTTTCGCTTTTTTATTCGCGCCAGCTTATTTTTTAAGCTTTTGGTTAAGCTTAGTTTGTTAGAATGTTCGGCGTTAATTTTAAACCAAACAAGGAGTTTCAGATGTCGTTCGTTCAGTCCAATAGAGCCATAGCCGCTCAAGCCTTCGATATGGGTAATAGCGTATCGTCGTTAAACCCAGCGTTTTCAACCAGCGAGACGCGGCAAAACGGATCGTTCGTCTCAATCGCCAAAACCGCTTTTAGCGCGGTATCGTTAGTTAAAGCGTTTAGCTTTGTAAAGAACGCTTTGTCTAGTCAAGCTTCAGCTTCGCTTCAAACAG
>JAITEA010000189.1 GCA_031282285.1 Helicobacteraceae bacterium | reverse complement strand
GCTTGGTGCGCCGCGATCTCGCTTAAGATAAACTCTTTTGGTTGCAAATGTTTAACCGTTTCAATAAGATTTTGACCGTAAAGCCGACGATAATTATAGCTCAAAGTTTCAGAAGGGTTTCCCGCCCGCGACCGCTTCCTTTTGCAAGAGCCGTCTTATTGAAGCGTTATGGGTGAGGCGCGGAGATCGCGGTTTTTTGGCGTGCTTTTACGGCTTTGTCTAAGACGCGGATAAGCCGTTTTATAAAACCAATATCGACGCTCAGCGCTATATCCCACGCTTCTTGATCGTCGCCGATTAGTATATACGCCGTCTGCGCTTCCAGAACCCAATGTACGGCGCTATTTGCGGATTTGCCCGCTTGATAATATTTGATTTTCCTCGCGCCGATATCTTTTAGCCCCTCAATGTCGCCCGCGTCAATCCAGATATTTAACTCGAAAAAATCCGAGCATAATTTAATCAAAAACGCTTCGCCGCCGCCGCTATTGTAAGCGGCTTCCGCCGTTATCGCTATGCCGGTTATGGGATAACTCCTTTTGAGCGCAGATAGTTGTCGTCAAACTTGTTTATGATAAGTTCGGAAAGAGCCGGCGCTATAAGCGTAAATCCGTCTATGTCGAGATCGCCTAAATCGGAGGCAAACACGCTCGGATCGTCTTTAGATCGCTCGATCAATATCCCTTTTGATCCGCTATTGTCGCCTATTAAAATAAACCCGTCGCAATATGTTTGTGTCTCGTTCGTTTCGTTTCTTTCAACCAGATCGCAAAGCGGATAAAACGACAGCCCGTTTTCCAGCAAAAAACCGTCGCAAACCAGCGCCAATGTTCTATATATAGCCGGCAATCCGAAACCAAGCGCAACTTCGACGGCTTTTATATCCGCTTCGCTGGCGCCTTTTGATATGCCTTTTAGCTCCGATAAAGCTTTGAAAAAGGCTTGCCTCAACGCTTAGCCGACGGATTCGTAGCGTTTGGCGCGCTCGCCAATCTGCGATCGCTGATATGCGATCGCCTTTTGCGTCTGCTCGATCTCGATTTGCAGTTGTTCTCGTTTGCGTTTAAGCAACGCGATCGCTTCGGCGATCAGCGCGGCGGACTCTTTAGCGTCGTTTTGATCTTCAAATACGATCGGCGCTTCGCCGTGAAGCCTCGCGATCGTCTCTATCTCTTCATTGACGATCGCGATCTTCAGATCGTTGTTCCACTTACGCGCCTGATTCATCGTTTAAGCCCGTCTCTTCGTTCCACGCTTCCAGCAGCCCTTTGGCTACCTTCAGCGTCGTATCCAGCCGCGCCGTGTCGCACTCGATATTTGCTTCCGTCAAAAGTTTGATCTGATAGGTGTACAACCCCTGCAGATAGGAGCTCATACCGCCGTTGCCTTCGGAGAAGTCCAGCGACGCCATAAGCTCCGTGAAAATATCGATCGCGCGGTTGATCCAATAAACCTGTTTCTCGATATCGCCGTCTTCCATCGACTTCTTGGCTTGCGAAACAAACTTCAAAATGCCCTCAAACAGCATCTGAACCAGTTTGTAAGGCGACTGGACGGTCGCCGCGTTCTGCGCGTAAGCCGCGTATCCGTTATTCATAGGCTTAACTACTAATCGGCGTTCGCCGCTTGCTCGATCATCTGCGCGACTGCGCTGAAGGAGCTTTCGTATTTGCTGATGAGCGCGTTATACGAGGCAAACTGCGCGGTCATAATCGCATACTTGGCGTTGATGCGATCCAGCGCCTTTTGAATGCTGTCCGTCAAACTTGTTACTTCGCTTTTGAGTTGTGTTTCTACCAGCTTCATTCTCGCGTCTTCCCACAAGCCGTTGAGCTTATCGACATAGGTATCGAGGGTCGCAAATATGCCGTCTTTGTTGGTTACGGAGCCGCTGAAAGTACCGCTTGGCAAGCCAAGTTCGCCGGCTTTGTCTCCGCTTATGGAGATCGAATCGCCCGTGTCGTTGAATAGTATGATATTCGCGCCGCTCGCGCCAAGGCGCGCCGACACGCCCGTATCCGCCGTTTTGGCGTTGATTGCCTCAAGCAACTTTTGCGCGTTTGTAGCCGCCGAATCCGTCGCGTTGAAATCGAACGCGCCGATCGCCACGCCGTTAATTACCAGATCGCCCGCGTTGTAACTCTTAGCCTCGCCGTTTGGAACCGCCGTACCCGCCGCCTGCGCGCCTACAATATCGGTTACGCCGCGAAGCAGCCGCTCGATCCCTTCGGGGTCTTGCTCCAGCGCCCGCTCAAAGGTGTTTTGATCGTAAATCAACGAGCCGTTGTCGCTCAGGCTAAAGGCAAAAAACATACCCATAACATCGCCGTTAAGATCGTATTGACCGCGCGAAATATCGGCTATGTTTTTGCCCTCGTCGTTCTGGGCGAAAAGGATTCGGTTAAGCTCGCCGCGAATAGAGTTTATGCGGCTGTCGCCCTGAAAACTGCCCGCCTCGCCCGAGTCGGTGGAGTATTTGGTGATCTCGTCGAGAAACTTGGTCAGATCGTTGTAGGCTTCGACAAAGGCGCCCATCTGCGCGGAGAGATCGCCGAAGTTGCGCGTAATAGAGACGGCGACATCGGTTGTGTCCGCCTTTTTTAGCTCGATCGTAACGCCGGAAACCAAATCCGAAACCGTGTTGCTCGATCTGGTTATCTCCAGCCCGTTATAGACAAACTCCGCGTCCTGCGCTATTTGCGTAGGTTTGAACTTTATATTGTTTGTGTCGTCGGCGTCAAGCTTGTCGCCGTTCTTGTCAAGCCACTGAAAGCTAAGCTCCTCCTCGGCGCCCGTCTGCGCGCTTTTGACGATCAGGCTGTAGGGTTCTGCGCCGCCGACATTGAGAATCGAGGCGGTCAGCTTGCCGCCGCTGGCGTTATTGATCGCGTCTCTAAGCTCGCTTAGCGTCATACCGCTTTTGACGTCGATACTCAGGTTTTTAAGCGGGTCGCTCGCGTCGCCGGCGCGCGCGATTTGAAGCGTAAGCGCTTCCGCTCCGCCATTGACGACGCCGTTTTCTGTGCTGAACTGCTTGGCAAGCTGCGCCACCGAGTTTTTCGCCAGTTGTTTGACATTTAGCGTCATATTCTGTATATCCACGCCGTCGCTGGCGGTTACGCTTACCGAATCGCCGCCGACGCTAACGCTGCGCTTCAGATAGCTGATATCGCTTGAGAATGCCGCCGCCGCCGTGCGAAAACTATCAAGCTTTTCCAAAAGTTTGGCTTGATCTTCTTGTTTTTTATATACTTTTGTCAGCCGCGTCTCGAACGGCTTGATCATCACGCTCTTGTCAGCTTCTTTTAACTGATCAATCAAATCCGCGTTCAACGCGCTCTGCCCGTTTAGGCTCAATCCGAGCATACTTACAGAACCAACAGCCATAATTTATCCTTTTATATTTAGTTTACGCTCTTTGATCAAGCAATAATCCTGCCACTTCCCGCATTCGGGCGATGAACTTTATCGCCTGTTCGCTTGGAATCTGGCGGATAATATCGCCGCTTTTAGCGTCGAGAACGCTTAGGTACAAGCCTTTGATATCCTCGCTGTAACCAAAGCGAAGCTGCATTCTGAGCGTCTGCGCCGAATCGTTGAGGTTCGATACGAGATCGGCGAACCGCTCTCTGTTTATCTGCGCCTCTTCGCCAGCTTTTTCCGCCCTGAGCGCGATCTCTTCCGCCGACTCCGTCTGTTTTACCCGTTCGTTCTGCCGCGCTTCTTGCTTTTGGCTGGCGACGGCTGAAGATAGGGTCGAGCTTACTCCGCCTATTTCCATGAGAGACTCCTTCGCGCCTCCCATAGGGTATGCAATAAGCGGGAGGCTTTCACAACTAAATCGTCGGCAAGGCAATATTTTTAATAGTTAAATGGTTAGTATATACAATAATTTCATAAATCAGGTAAAGCAAGTGGCTTCGATCGCGGTAGTATGCGACTCTTTGCTCCTTAAAAAAGCGCTGGAGCGGACGCTGAAAGACAAATTAGCCCCCTTAAACCGTTGCGATCTGGTTATCGCCGATCGCGCTTTCGAGACGGACAAGCCGCTGCTCGTTATCGGCGAGCATATACGAAAGCCCTTCGGCTTCGAGACGCTAGCGGCGGCGATCGAGCGTTTCGAGGCGCTGGAAGCGGCGAAATCCGCCGCGATCGGGCTTTTTGGCTTAGGCGCGCGAAGCGACCTCGACGAGAAGATCGCCGCGCTGACAAGGCGCTACGCCAAAGAGCTGCTCTTGCTGCTGAGGCAAAGATGAGACGGGCGAAAATTATCGGCGGATCGTTAAAGGGGCGCGTTATCCTGCTGCCAGAAACCTTTGAAACGCGCCCGACAAAATCGATAGCCAGAGAGTCGATCTTCGACGCGCTTCGCGGCGAGATCGAGGGGCTGGCTTTCGTCGAGGTATTCGCCGGAAGCGGATCGGTGGGCTTGGAGGCGATCAGCCGCGGCGCGAGCGAGGCGATCTTTATCGAGCGCGATCGCGCCGCTTTCAAGGTTTTGGAGCAGAATATCGCCGCGCTGAAGATCGCAAACGCCAAACTTTTTTGCGGCGACGCGTTCGTTTTGATGGCAAGCGCGCTTGATCGCTTGAAATCCGCCGGCAAAAAGGCGTGGTTTTACTTTGATCCGCCCTTTTCGATCCGCGAGGGATTTTCGGATATCTACGCCAAAACCGAAGCGGCGATCGCCTCGCTTGATCCGGCGCTAACGGCGGGCGTTATCGTAGAGCACGGCTCGAATACGCCGCTAAACGATCGGCTTGGATCGCTCGCGATCGCAAAGCGCAGAAAGTTTGGCAAGACGACGCTTAGCTACTACCTGCTGGAACGCTAATTGCTTCAAACGCCAAAATGCGTGGAGCGTCAGATGTTTAAGTTAAGCGTTTTGCTCGGGATCGACAATCGGCGGCGGTTAAGCGGTTTTGAAAGCGCGGCGCGCGCGGCGATAATCATACTTTTCTTGTTTGTGTGCGTCAATTCGCTGTTGGCGCAGCCGATCAAAGAGGTTACTAATGTCGTGGGCATACGCGACAACCAGCTTATGGGCTTTGGTCTGGTGGTCGGTTTGAACGGCACGGGCGACGGAACGACGGGCGCGATCACCACGCAGACGCTGGCGAACCTTTTGCAGAGCGTCAATATCAAGGTTTCGCAAGAGGACATCAACAGCAAAAATGTGGCGGCGGTGATGGTAACGGCTAAGCTCGAACCCTTTGCGAGGCAGGGCGATCGCGTTGATATTCAGATCGGCTCTATCGGCGACGCCAAAAGTTTGAGAGGCGGGACGCTGCTAATGACCGCGCTCAAAGGTGCTGACGGCGCTATCTACGCGCTGGCGCAGGGCGCGGTTTCCGTCGCGGGCGCCGCGCAGACAAACAGCGCGAGGATCGCAAGCGGCGCGATCATAGAGCAGGAGGCGCGATTTGATCTAGCCGGACGCGAAACGGCGGTGTTGAGCCTCAAGCAGAGCGATCTGGATAACGCGGTGGCGATTCAAAACGCTATCAATAGGCGTTATGGCGAGCGGATCGCAAACGCGATCGACGCAAGATC
>JAITEA010000145.1 GCA_031282285.1 Helicobacteraceae bacterium | reverse complement strand
TCTGCCTTGTATGGGTTGTTTGCGTTCAAAACGATACGCGATCATAGTCTGTTTTGGATAACGCGGTTATCGGCGGGAAGGGGGAGTTAGCCTTTGAGCTGCTCTAGGCGTTCGCGTTTGGTGCCGATCGCGGTGATCTGAACGCCAAAGTTGCCATCTACGATCACCACTTCGCCCTCGGCGATTTTTTTATTATCCACCAGAATATCCAGCGGCTCGTTGGCAAGCTGATCAAGCTCGACGATCGAACCTATATCCATATTGATCACATCGCGCAGCAACATCTGCTTTTTGCCGATTCTCACCCGCACGACCAGACGCACATCCATCAGGAGCTGAATGTTTTTGTTCTCCTCCGGCGTGAGCGCCAATTGTTCGCGCTGGGGCGCTCTGGCGTTTGGCGCGAAGGCTTTTTCGGGCGCGTTTGGCGGCGGCGCGCCGTTTTTGTCGAGCGCGGCGGCGATCGTCTTATCAATGGCGAACATAAGCACGCTCTCGATCGCGCCGATTGTAAAATTAAACGAAAACATCTTGGCAAAGCCCCCAAGCTCCGCCAAAGCGCCCGCGGCTATAAACTTCGCCTCGCCGGTTTTGATTGAGAATTTGGCGAGATCGTGCTGCGCGGCGAGCGAGCTAGAGAGCGCGCCGAAAATCTGCGAGATGATCTCTTTTGTCGCGTCGAGATCGTCGTTTTCCATCGTCTCTTTGCTTGCCCCAGAGCCGCCAAGCATCATATCGCTTAGCGCCGTGGCAAGCTGCGGCGGTATGATCGCGCGCCCTTTGCCAAACGCCGGACCGGAAAAATCCAGATCGATCGTCGCCACCGGCGCCACGACGGAGGAGTCGGCGTTGAGCGCGCTCACCTCCTTGAGATCGACCGCGGGCGCGGAGCCTAGCAAGCCGTTTACCGTGGCGGCAATCTCTTTTTGAAGCAGTTCGATAAAACTCATCACCCTTCGCCTTTGAACGCTTGTATTTTCTTGCGCCGTTCCTCATCGAGACGGGTCAGAATCTCTTTCACCTCGTCGTGTTCGGTGCGGATAATCTCCTCGACCTCGACGGTTTTGCGAAATCTGCTCAGTCCCAGCTTGGCGACAAACTTATCCTCGCCGTCCACGCACAGCACCGCCGTGTCGTCCGCGGGGCGGTCTAGGATCAGAATATCCCCTTTTTGCAGGTCAAACAGCTCCCGTAATGTTAGCTTAGCGTCGCCTATAACCGCTTCGATATTGACGCGCGCGCCGCCAAGCAGCGTTTTGAGCTCCCTGTTGCGCGATTTTTTGGAGCTTGTGTCGCTGATCATAATATCCCGCGCCGCGAGTTTGGGCAAGATAGGCTCCAGCGCGATCACCGGATAGCAGACATTCATCATACCGCTGGTATGACCTATGATAATCTCCATCACCACCATCACCACGATCTCGTTCTGCGCGACGATCTGTATCACATTGGGGCTGGACTCTTTCGCCTCCACGAGCGGATAAAGTTCGGTTACGGGCGCCCACGCGTCTCTTAGGTTTTGCATAATCACGCGCAAGATCGTATCGAGCAGGTTGAGTTCTATATCGGTAAAGTCTCGGTTGGCGTCGTACGCCTCGCCCTTGCCGCCAAGCAACCGATCGACCATCGGAAAGGCGATCGCCGAGTTGATCTCCAAAACGCCGCTGCCCTCCAGCGGTTTCATAGAAAACACATTGAAGCTCGTCGGGGAGGGCAGGCTCATCAAAAACTCGCCGTAGGTCATCTGATCGACCGAGTGAAGCTGAATCTCCACGATCGACCGCATCACCGACGAAATCTGCGCGGAGAGGGCGCGCACCATCTTGTCGTGAATCGATCTGAAGGCGCGAAGCTGCTCTTTGCTGACGCGGTTTGGGCGCTTGAAGTCGTAGAGCGTAACCTGCCGCTGTTCGATCCGTTTCTCTTTTTTGAGTAGCTGTTCCGGCGTGGTTTCGTCGTCGTCCACCGCCTCTAGCAGAGCGTCGATCTCCTCTTGACTTAATATGTCCGCCATTTACGACAGCCTTTCGCGGATTTTGCGCGTTACATTTTTGATAATCTGCGATATGCGCGATTCGGTGATATTCAAAATATCGCTGATCTCCTTTAGGTTCATCTCCTCGTAAAAATAAAGCTGGATAATAGTCTGTTCGCGCTCGTTCATATGCGAAAGCACAATCGTGATCTGCTCGATCGCCTCGTCGCGCAGCACCTTTTTTTCCACATTGTTCTCTTCGCCAAACATCTGAAACTGATCGTCGAGCGACATCAGCGATCCCACATCGCCCGCGTCGCGCGCTTTTTGTATTTTGGATATATCCTCGTTCAGCTCCCGCGCCAGATACTCGTCGCTAGGCTCCTCGTCGTGTTCGCCGAAATAAGTTATGATCAGTTTTTCCACATCTTTGATCAGCTTGCGATCGCCGCGGCTTAGCGTGTCCAGACTGCGCAGAAAATCCAGCATCGCGCCGTGTACGCGCTTTTTGGCGAAGCCCCAGAAGCTGTCGTTGATCTCCGAGTCGTAGCGGCGCGCAAGTTTGATAAGCTCCTCCGCGCCGATGGAGATAAGATCGCTCGCCTCTATGCTCGCGGGCAGCCGCTCTTTCATTCTGTGCGCCATCGCTTTTACGGCGGGCAGATACTGAACGGCTAAGTCGTTTAGCGCGTCTTGGCGCTGCGCGGCGTAAGCGTTGATCGCGCTTTGGGCGCTCACGATATCTCCTCGCTTTTTACGGAACCGTTCTCTCTTTCAAGCGCCCTGATAAAGCCGATGGAATCGCGGATATATATCTCTCGTTTTTCGATCTGCGATCGCGCTTTGTCAAGCTGTGTTTCGTAGTATTCGGAGCCGAGTTTATACGCGGCTCTTATATCGGTAAATCTGACGAAAAATGCGCTGGCGGCAAGCGCGATCATATAAAATACAAAGGTTACCGCCACGCAGGCGTAAACAAACGCGAGCGGCTCAAAATCGGCTAATAGCGCAAAGATCAGCCCGATAAAAAATCCGCTTGCCGTAAGAAAGAAAATAAAGTTGTCCGCGCGCATAATAACTCGCTCTTTTAGAACTGATCGAGCAGCCGTTTGAAAAATCCGCCAAAACCGCTTCCCCGCTTAGTTTCAAGCACGCCGCGTTCCATAAATCGCAGCAGTTTGCGCGCGATCTCGTTTAGCCTCGCGCCCGTTCGCAAGCCGCCGCTTTCTTTGGCAAAGAGGTATCGCCCCCGCACGCTTTGGGCTATTTCGTCGTCTTTGGGCAGCGAACCTAGCAAAATTGGTTCGATATTCGGCAGGTTTTTTGCCGCGACTTTGGCGATACCGGCAAAAACCCGATCGCCCTCGCGATCGCTATGCGTTTGATTTACGATCATCAAAAGCCGTTTGGGCGAATCCGAGAGCGTCTTCATCATAGAGTAAGCGTCGGTGATCGCGGCGGGATCGGGCGTGGTAACGATGATCGTCTCGTCGGCGGCTTTGAGAAAAGTCTGGACGCTCTCGCCGATGCCCGCGCCCGTATCGACGACGAGGTAATCGAGAAAATCCAGCTTTTTGATCTCGTCGTAAAATCTTTCCAGCGCGTAGCTCTCTCTGAATTTGAGTATGTCGCCGCCGTTTTCGCCCGGGATCAGGTAGAGCGTTTTGTCGATTCGCATCAAAATGTCTTCCACGCCGCACTCGCCGCGCATAATGCTCAAGATCGTCTTTTCGGGCTTGACGCCCAACATCAGATCGAGATTTGCCAGCCCGATATCCGCATCCAGCAGCCCGACCTGCGCGCCGCTTTGCGCCAGTATGTAGCCCATATTGGCGCTGATCGTCGTTTTGCCCACGCCGCCTTTGCCGCTGGTTACGGCGATAAACTTGGTTTTTACGCTTTTGCCGATATGCTGCGAGCCTACGATCTCCGCGAGTTTTTGCGCTTGATTGGTCATATGTCGGCTTTCCGCGTTTTGTCGAAGCCCTCGAGCAGGCAGGAGACGAAATAGTCCGCGTTGGCTACGACGAGATCGTCTGGAACCTCCTGTCCGATTGACAGATACGAAACGGGTTTCTTGCACTCGTAGATAAAGCTGAAAAACGAGCCCAGCGCGGCGGTTTCGTCGAGTTTTGTGGCGACGATCGTGTCGATCCCGAGCGGTTCGTAATTGCGGTATATATCGCGCAAATCATCCAGCTTGCTTGTGGCTGAAAGTACCAGCGACACATTGATAGCGCTCTGTTTCTCCGCGTCGAGAAACTGCTGAATGCGCGCGATCTTTTCGCGATCGCGCTGGCTTGATCCCGCGGTGTCGATCAGGATAATATCGCAATGGCGCAGAGAGGAGAGCGCCGCGCTGAAATCGATAGGATCGCGCACCGTCTCTATGCCAAGCCGCATCATTTTGGCGTAGTAGCTTAGCTGCTCCACCGCGCCTATGCGGTAGGTATCCACCGTCATAATGCCGACCTTGTATTTGTCGGGTAGCTGGTAGGCGTAGCGGGCGGCGAGTTTGGCTAGGTTTGTCGTTTTGCCCACCCCCGTGGGACCGACCAGCATCATCACCTTTTTGCTGGGGCGGTTCAGTCTGCTTTCGATCCGCATAGGGATCATCTTGCGAAGCAGCACTTTGAAATAGCGGCGCGTCGTTTCGCTGTTTTGGCGCATCGAAAGCGGCATATTTTCCAGCGTCAATCGCATAATCGCGTCGAGATGCTCGGCGCTCATACCGCTTTGGCGGCTTATGCGGTAGATTTCGGCGAACTCCGGCGGAATGGGGAGGCTTTTGGGATCGATGACCTTTTCCCACATCGAGTGTTGCAGCAGTTTCACGCGATCGTTCAAATCGTCCACTTTCCTGTTGAGCGCATCGATCTCGTACACCTCCTTGACAGGCGCGGGGGCGGCGCTTGGTTTATGCGCGATCGTCGCCGTCGCCTTGATCGGCGGGTTCGGCTTAGGCGTTTCCGCTCGCGGCGCGCCCAGCTTTCCCTCCTTGCGCATAATCTCCTCGATCTCTTTTGCCGTATCCGATATTTTGACGAGCACGTCGTCGTCTTTGTTTGGCTTTGGCTTCTCTTTCGCAATCTTCCGCGCCGCGCTCTCGTCCTCCACGCCGACTACGATCTCGTACAACGCGCTTTGACCCAGCGATTTTTTGCGAATCTCCTTGTTGCTGACGACGAGCGCGTCGCCGCCCCAGTCGGCTTCAATCTGCTTGAGCGCGTCGGCGGGCGTTTCGCCCGTGTAGGTGAACAGCTTCATATAGTTCCTTGCAGCAATAGCGTCGGCAATACCGCGCTTATTCGTTCGCTCCACTTCGGGTGCGGCAATAATAGTTTGGGATTATAGCTTCGTTTGGTTTCAAAGAAGATCATATCCAAATCAATCGTCCGCGGCGCGTTCTTGTACGGGCGCGTTCTGCCAAAGCGGTTTTCCACGCTCCGCAGCCGTCCAAGCAGCGCAAACGGCGGCAGATTGGTCTTGATCAGCATAACCGCGTTGAGGTACGGCGGCGTATCGCTCGCGGCAAAATCGGGGTTTTTCAGTAGCGGCGAGGTTTTGACGATATCGATCGCGCCGTCGTTAAGCAGCCGCGCAAAGAGGCGATCGAAGGCGCGTTTGACATTGCCTATATTGCCGCCTACGCCGACGAGCGCGCAAAAGCGCTTGCGCGATCTTCGCGCTCTCGAAGGGTAGCGCGCCGTCCAGATAATCGTATGCTTCGGGTTTAGATCGCGCCTCATAATAATCTTGATAGCTTTGCGCCGCCCGTTTTGAGCGCGACGGCGCGGCTTGAATCGCGGCTCTTAACGCTTTTGGCGCCGTCTGTTATGTTTGCGGCACCTAAACTCCGATCGCGTCCGCTTGCGTCGCTCCAAAATCCGCCTGGTAACTTACAACGCAAGATTTACGCCTCCTCGCGAAAAATCAACTCGATCGCGCATAAATAACCGAAAGTATA
>JAITEA010000099.1 GCA_031282285.1 Helicobacteraceae bacterium | reverse complement strand
TTGCGTTTTGACAGCGCGTTTTCAGCCGCGCCAAAGGCTTGAAACGGCTTTAATTGCGTCCGATCAGCTATTTTGTTGTTGCAAAATTGACCAAGACAATCATTTGCGACGCCTACGATCGGCATTTTTGCCTTTGCGAAACGATCGAGATCGCTATTTAATTATATACGATCAATTTTTGCTTTTGTAAGCGTCTTTAGTTGATGCTAACGATTACCGCGCCAATCTCTTGATCGTTCCGCAAACAATTGATCGCTACGCACGATTACGAGTTTATAAATTAGATAGGAATGGAGTTTGGATATTATTAAGTTATCCACAAACAAAGAATTTGTGGATCGAAGCGAAAAATCCGCAGGATTCAGTTTTAATTTCATCGCGTTCTTGCTTGGAGATCGCTTGATCGATAGCCGTCTTATTTTCGTCGGATAAGGATTGATAGATTGCGTTAAAATGTTCATACATATCCGAATCTGAGCAAAATCTATCTATTGAGCAAGCAAGAATAAATCTTTTCATTGCTGATAGATTATTTTCTAACGAATAGTATGCCTTTTGTTTAATCTCGTCAGCAATTTTGTGTCCTCTTATTTTATAAATTGCCGTTTCGTTGTTTTCGATTGCGTATGCGTTTAACATTTCATAGTCGTATTGAGAAAGCAAATTTCCTTGTTCGCGTAGCGCAACATAGTAAAAGTTTGCCGCTTCTGTTTCATTGATACTTAAATAATGGAACATTAGCGCGCTAAGCGCGGTTGAATTATTTTCTTTAGCATAATCAATCATTTTATTATATTCGGAGCTATTTAATTCTTTCTTTGGGGCGTTGCCGCATTGGTTGATTAACAGCGGAAAAAGGAGAATAGAGATAAACAATAATAAAAAACCGTAGAGCAACTTTATTTTCATCTATTCCTACTTTTCGGCTATGATATACGCAAATTCGCTATCGTAAGCGTTTGACGCCCAATATAAATATTTGTTTATTAGCCCGTCACACGGATCAACATAATTGATCGGATTGTTGCCGATACAACTATGCAGATTAGAACTGCCGCCGTTAAAGTCGATATGGTATTTAGCCGTCCATCTGCTTAATAAAATAACATTCCTAATATATCCGCTATTATTTCGGCGCGTTCTTTTGAAGCAAAGCGTTAAGGCGAGCAAAGAGAGGGATTTGGGGGAGAGCGCAAAAAGAGAGGCAGGGGGTTTGTCAAAACGCGCCAAGCCTGTAAAACGAACCATTGCAACGCCTTTATGCCGTGATAAGAAACATAAAGTTCATATTAGAGCCTAGACAAGCTTAAAAAGAGATTAAGCGCGAGTTGGTTTAGCGGCAAAAACGGCTCAAAAACAAGCGGGCGCTTTTGCGCGATCGACCTCATCTTGCTAACGGCGCGTTACGCTAAGCGCCGTTAAACCAATACGCTTCCTAGCGAACCGATCGCGCCGCCTTTGCGGTAAACGGCGGCGCGTTGCCGTCTAACGCCAACAAGCGGAGCGTATCAAAACCAGCGATCGCCGCCCGATCGCTTTTCGCCGCCCGCCGCCTAGCGAAATAAATCCGATTTACTCCTCTTCGACCGACTTTAATATTACGCCCACGATATCGTCCATCGTGATCACGCCTTCGATCTTGTTGTTCAGCGTTATAACGATGCGTCTTATGCCCTGATTTACCATCAATCTGGCGACATGTTTAATCTCAAGCTCGCGGCTAACGGTAAGCGCGGGTTTGGCGGCGACATCGTAAACATTGATCAGATCAATATCGCCCTCTTCGGCGACAATGCAGCGCAACAGCGTCGTGTAGGTCAAAATGCCGTACGCGTCGTGCTCGTGGCGTTTTTCCATCACAAGCGCCTTGACCTTATGCTTGTTCATAAGCGCCATAGCTTCGCGCAGCGTCGCAAACGGCGAGACCATCGCCACTTCGCGCGTCATAATATCTTTCGCAAGCAAACTTGTTTCTTTCATAGCTCGTCCTTTATGCGTTGTTCAAATCGCTGAATCTGTATCGGATCTATTCCCGATATATGCTCTAACGGCAGGGTAAAAACGACCCCTTTGGAGTGTTTGCCAAGCTCAAGTTCTTTAGACAGGCTTTTTAGCACCGCAACCGAAAGTTTGCGCTCCAAAACGAAAATTAACACAGATTGGCTTCCCTCGTGCGTAAGCCCGAAAAAAATCCTCTTTTCAACCGCGCCGATACCGCGCGCGGACATAATAGTTACGCCCTCCGCGCCCGCCTCTTTGGCGACTTTGATCGCCTTCTCTTCCAACTCGTCGGCTAATATCGCGACTAACGCGGAAAATTTCATTTATCCTCCTCCTTGACTATTCGTTTAGTTCTCCACTCGACCGCCAGCGCGTAGCACATAACGGTTATCGCGGGGCAAAATGAAGCGAAAATAAGCATACCAAAGCCGTCGATCAGCGCGCTCCGCCCGTCGATATTCTCTGCAAGCCCGATCCCCAGCGCGGTGATCATCGGCACGCTGATCACGCTGGAAGCCACGCCGCCCATATCGTAAGCGAGCGCCACGATGTATCGCGGCGTTATCAAAGACAGCGCCGCGGTAATCGCAAAGCCAACCAACACAAACAGCCTCATAGAATCGCCGCTTAGTATGCGGTGCGCGCCGATCGTTACGCCGATCGCCACTCCCAGCGCCACCATAAGGCGAATAATACTCGCTTTTACCCGTCCTTTCGCCGCCGTCTCAGCCTGTTTGCCTACGGCTAAGAGCGCCGGCTCCGCCATAGCCGCGGCAAAACCCAGCGCGAAGGCGAATAGATAAACGAAAAAAACGCTTACGCCGCTTAAGATCAACTGATTTGCCATCGCCGTCCCGATCGGGAAAAGCCCCAGCTTCAGACCGACCACAAAGGCGTAAAGCCCGCAGATAACCATAAAAAAACCGCCCGCGACATGATGCGCTCTGGCAAGCGGGCGGCGCAGAACGACAAATTGAAAAAACAGGATCGTAACGATAATCGGCAGTACATCGCGAAACATCGCCAGCAGCTCAAAAACCGCCGCGCTTAAAGCGAACGAGGCGATCTCCTCTTCCTGCGGTTCGACCGCCGCCGCCGCTTGCGCCGCCTCGCTTACGATCTCGATCGCGCCCGAAGCGTCGCCGCCATAGACGACCATACCGTAAAACAGCAGGCTGATCGTGGGCGCCAGCAGCGCCATCGACACCAAGCCAAAGCCGTCGGCTAACATATCGCGCCCTTTGATCGCGCCCGCAAGCCCGATGCCAAACGCGGCGATCAGCGGAACGCTCACCACATTGGTGGTTACCGCGCCGCTGTCGTAAGCCAGCGATATAATCTCGTCGGGCGCCAGAAAGCTAACGACCGCGATAATCAGATAGCCGCCAATAATATACCACGAGATCAGATGCCCAAGCGCGATGCGCAGTACGCCAAGCATCATTACGATTCCGACCGCGATCGCGATAACGATTCTAAGCGTAAGGGCGTTGATGCGATCCAGACTAGCCGATTGCGCTTGATCGGCTACGGCGATCAGCGCTGGCTCGGCGATCACCGCCGCAAACCCCAAGCAAAATCCAAACAGCAGCAGTAAATACAGATTGCCTTTGCGCGTCAGTTCGTCCGAGAGGTTCGCGCCGATCGGAAACACGCCAAGCTCCAGCCCTTGCAGCAACAGCGCGATCCCGATAACCACGATTACCATACCGATCGCGATGGAGCCGATATTTTCAGGCGCGCCGCCAAATACGACGATCTGAAAAAACGCCACAACCCCGATAATCGGCAGCAGGCTTTTGCATGCGTTAAAAATTAATATGAAAAACTCGCGCATCTTTGTAGTGTAACAAAATAAACCAAAAAACGGCGTTGATCGTTGCCTCTTTGTTAGCCAGCCTCGCCTTGCGGTTTGCGTCCGCGCTCTTGATTGTCGTCGATCGCCATCGCCTTTTGTCGCCAATAGCCTATCTAAGCGCAATTACAAGCTAGATCGCAAACCGCAAGGAGTCAATATAAAAGTATTATAAAAGGGCGGCTTCAAGTAGGTTTAATAGCTTTTTTTGAACGCGCTTATTTTCCTGCGCCGCGCGCTTTGCAACGCGCCGCCCAAACAAACTCGTCCATTACGCTCTTTGCTCGGCGAAAAACGGGGGCAAATTAAAAGCGGGCTAACTATCAAAGCAATTCAATAATATGCGTAGGCAGATATTTGCCAAGCCACATAGTTTCAGTTCGTTCAGCGGTAAGCGTCAATTTTCCGTCGATTACCGCAAAGAGTAA
The DNA here is from genome assembly GCA_031282285.1 of Helicobacteraceae bacterium. GTDB lineage: Bacteria > Campylobacterota > Campylobacteria > Campylobacterales > SZUA-545 > JAIRNH01. The sequence continues at coordinate 601 of JAITEA010000099.1, read as the reverse complement.
AACAAACTTATCTTCGGAAGCGTCGATCATAAAAACGGCGTCCGCCACGCCGAAACAGCTTCCCATAAGCTCCATAGACCTGTGGTATCTCGATACGATCTTATCTTCTGGGACGCCGTGGCCGCCGTGTTCAACGCGATAGCGAACGCGCTTTATATTGATCGACGGGTTTTTGGTGGCAAAGAAAAATACCGATATAAAATAGCCTTTGGACTTGGCAAATTGAAGGAACTCCAGCTTTTCGCGAGTAGAAAAAACCGACTCAAAAGTAAACGATTTTTCCAAATCAACCGCTTCGTAGCGTTGCTCTTCGGCTTTTTCCATCGCTTTGATATACGCGTTTTTGTCGTTTGCGTAGCGCTTGTCAAGATTGTTGTCGGGACAAATATAATATCGCGGGATCGCCTCTTGCTCTAGCAAAAAGTTGATTACCGTTGATTTGCCCGAACCGTTAGGACCGGCAAATAAAACCAGCTCTTTACGCTTCTCGTCTGCCATTTCTGGCGCGCGCTCTTGCTACGGACAACGCTTTTCTAGTTTTACGCGCGATCGCGTCGAGATTTTTCTTGACCTCTTCGTATGGCGTAATTTTCGCGGCGGC
>JAITEA010000091.1 GCA_031282285.1 Helicobacteraceae bacterium | reverse complement strand
TGAAGCCGCTTAATTTAGGCGGCTTTGGCGCAGCGGCGCGATCGGTAAGCAAGGCGGCGGTTAAAGGCGTTTGAATACGCGAAAACTCGCTAAACAAACGCCGATCTTATCCGCTTTGCCCGCCGTTTAACGGATCGTGCTTCGCGCCGCCAATAGCGTTTCTGTTTAGCGCTGGCGCTGGCGCAACGCCGAACGCGCAATTCGTAAATCGCCAACGCTTCCGATGCCGCAGAGCATTGCGGATGTGGGTTGCGAAGGGTCAAAGCGGCGCGCGCGCAAGGCGTTTTGTATTAGGATAGCGCGAACTCTTAAAGCCGGAGCCGCAGATGAGCCAAACGCCTTTCTCGTTGTGGATCGATTATCTTGATCGCGATTTCATTCGCGACGATTTAGCCAAATATCTGGAGCGCGGCGCGCGCGGCGTTACGACCAATCCCGCCATATTCAAACAGGCGATCGTGGGCAAAGCCTCCTACAAAACGCAGATCGAGGCGCTAAAAGGCGCGGGCGTAACCGGCAAACGGCTGTACGAGACGCTGGCGATCGCCGACGCGCAAAACGCCGCCGATAAGCTCAAACCCTATTTCGACAATCAAGACGGCTTTGTCAGCATCGAGGTCGATCCCGCCTTTTCGCGCGACGCGACAAGCACGATCGAGGAGGCGCGCAGGCTTTTCAAGGCGATCGGACGCGAAAACATCATGATCAAAGTCCCCGCGACAAACGAAGGGATTATCGCGATCAAAGAGCTGCTAAAACTTGGCGTCCCAACCAACGCGACGCTTGTTTTCTCGCCCGATCAGACGCGCAAAATCCTAAGAGCGGCAAAGGAAAACGAAACTCCGCTTGTGATCAGCGTCTTTGTCAGCCGGTTCGATCGCGCAATCGACGAGCGCCTGCCCGAGGAGCTTAGAGTCAAGACGGGCGTTATGAACGCCGCCAACCACTACGGCATAATCGCCGAAGCGGGCAGAAAAAACGCGCGCGTCCTGTTTGCCAGCACGGGCGTCAAAGGCGGCGAGTTGAGCGCGGACTACTATATCCGCGAGCTTTTGGGCGAAAATCTTGTAAATACCGCGCCGCTTGCGGCGATCGACGCTTTTTTGGCAAGCTCCGATCGCGCAAACAGACTGCCGATCGCGGCGGAGAATATTTCCGCGTTTTTTGGCGAGCTTGCCTTGAACGGCATAGATTTTGAGCTATTGTGCGATACACTTTTGAGCGAGGGATTGGCTCAGTTTGAGAGGGCTTTTTTGGATATACTTTCAGCTTTGGCTTGACTTTGGTTGTTAAGGAGGGGGAGTGGCTATAGAGGTAAATGTCGCGGAGCTTAGCTTCGAGGTTACGGAGCGCGTAAAGGGCTACCTTAAAACGCTTGTTCAGAAGAACGGCAGCGACCTGCATATCAAGGCGGGTCAGAGGATTATGGGGCGTATCAGGGGCGATATTATGCCTTTGAGCGAGGATATTATGAGCCGCGCCGACGCGCTGACGATGGCGAAGGAGATGTTGCGCGGGCGCTTTGGCGAGCTTGTCGCCAACAAGGAGATCGATTTCACCTTCCAACTGGACGAAAAGTTTCGTTTCCGCGCCAACGCCTTTTTCCAAAAAGACGGGCTTTCGGCGGTCTTTCGGACAATCCCGACCGAGATTCAAACGATCGGGGAGCTTGGATTGCCAAAAGCGCTCTACGCGCTCACCGAAAAAAAGCGCGGGCTGATCTTGGTTACGGGCGTAACGGGAAGCGGCAAATCGACCACGCTGGCGGCGATTATCGACGAGATCAACGCAAAGCGGCGCGAGCATATCATCACGATCGAAGACCCGATCGAGTTTGTCCACCGCGATAAGAAATGTATCATCAACCAGCGCACCATCGGCGAGGACACGCTTAGTTTCGCCAACGCTCTGCGCGGCGCGTTGCGCGAGGACCCCGATATTATCCTCGTGGGCGAAATGCGCGATCTGGAAACCGTCGAGATCGCTTTGCACGCGGCGGAGACGGGGCATCTGGTGCTATCGACGCTCCACACGCTCGATAGCAAAGAGACGATCAATCGCGTGATCGGTATGTTCGCCAAAGAGGAGCAAAACCGCATTCGCCTTACGCTGGCAAGCACGCTCGTGGGCGTGGTTTCGCAGCGGCTTGTCAAGACGACGGACAACAAGCGCGCCGCGGCGATCGAGATACTGCTAGACACGCCGCGCGTGATCGATATGATCGCCAACTACCGCGACGACGAGGTTCAGGACGCGCTCGCGGAGGGCAGGGAGATCTACGGCACGCAGACCTTCGACCAGTCGTTGTTTGATCACTACAAAGCGGGCAAGATCACCGAAGAGGAGGCGCTGGCAAACGCCAACAGCCCCGACGATCTCAAAATCCGCATTCGCGGCGCGATCGCCGAGAAGATCGATCTGCCAAAAGATGTGGGCGTTATCAAGATTAAGCAGCAATTTGGCTAAACTCTAGTATAATTCGCGCCCTTGTTTGCCGCCATTTTTTGGCGGCGGCAAATTTTACGCAAGGAGTTGCGAAATGCTGGAAGGCATAGTCAGAGAGAGTACTGCCAAAAGCGCGACAAAAGCGCTTCGCAAGGATGGTTATCTGATCGCCAATATTTATGGCGGCGGCGAACCCAATATCAACGCGGCGTTCAAAAAGAACGACTTTATACGCTTCGTGAAAAACAAAACCAATCTCGCGTTCGAGGTAAAAGCCGGCGACAAAAAGCGGCTCGTCGTGATCGAAGAGTATCAAGCCGATCCCGTTAGCGGCGATCTGCTTCACGTCGATCTGCGCGAGGTGGTCAAAGACAAGCTCGCCCGCTATCTTGTTCCCGTTAAAACCGTCGGAACTCCAAAAGGCGTTAAGAACAAAGGCGTGTTTATCGCTATGAAAAAGCGTATCCCCGTCCAGTGTCTGGGCAAAAACCTGCCCGACGCTTTCACGATCGAGGTTAGCGGTCTGGATGTGAACGACACGATCCTAGCGCGCGACCTAGAGGCGCCAAAGGGCGTAAAAATCCTGCTTGACGGGCGCGTAGCCATTACGGGCGTGATCAAAGCTAAATGACGCTGATCGTAGGGCTTGGCAATCCTACCAAGCGCTACGAGCGTACGCGGCACAACGCAGGCTTTTTGCTAGCCGATCGCCTGATCGACCGGCTTAAGCCGGCGAATATCTCCAAAAGCGCTTTCAAGGGCGAATTGTACAAAGCCGGTAATCTGCTGATATTAAAGCCCCTAACCTATATGAACCTAAGCGGCGAGAGCGTTCTGGCGGTAAAAAACTTCTTTAAGACGGAGAAAATTATCGTCGCTCACGACGATCTCGATCTGCCTTTCGGCGCGCTTCGCTTTAAGTTTGGCGGATCAAGCGGCGGGCATAACGGGCTGAAATCGATCGACGCGATCGCGGGCGCGGAGTATTTTCGCGTCAGAATGGGCATAGGACGCCCAAGCGCGGAAGCAAACGCCGTCGATTATGTGCTTGATCGCTGGAGCGAGGAGCAGGCGGCGCGGCTGGATATATGGATAGACCAAGCCGCCGACGCCGCGCTTGCGCTGATCGACGAACCGCTTGAACGCGTTCAATCCTCACGCTCTATAAAGGGCTGATTTGGCGCTCAACGCGCCCTAAAATAGCCGTAAGGCGCGCCGCGAAAGCGGCTGAAAGAGCGGCACAATACGCGCGCCGCGCTTTGGTTTTGATCTCTGTTTTGTTTAATCGTAGCTTAAAACAAGCGAACTTTAAGGTTTGAGCGCTACAATTCGCGCTTTAATTTGAAAAGGAACGCCAAATGAGCAAGCTAACTGTAAGCTTAAACCCAGCTACCGTTCAGCGCGACTGGCTCCTGATCGACGCGAAGGACAAACCCTTTGGTCGTCTGATCGGCGAGATCGCGGTCAAACTGCGCGGCAAGCACAAACCTAGCTTTACCCCCCATGTGGATTGCGGCGATTTTATCGTCGTGATCAACGCCTCGCAGGTTCGTTTCAGCCGCGAAGGCAAACTGGACAAAACCTACAGCCAACACACCGGCTGGACGGGACACGTCAAGAGCGAAAAGACCGCCGAACTGCTGGCAAAAAATCCAGAAAAGCTGTTCAAGCTGGCGACAAGAGGTATGCTGCCCAAAAACACATTGGGGCGCGAACAGCTTAAGAAGCTAAAAGTATACGCCGGCAGCGAGCATCCGCACACCGCGCAAATTAAAGGTTAAAGATGGCAACCAAAAAAACGCAAATTAAGACCGAAAAAATCTACGCCACCGGCAAGCGCAAAACCGCGATCGCCAGAGTTTGGCTCGTAGCGGGATCGGGCAAGCTGTCGATCAACGGCGTCAGCCTCGACACTTGGCTTGGCGGGCACGAGGCGATCAAGATGCGCGTTCTGCAGCCGCTGCGCTTGACCAAGCAGGAGAGCGCGGTGGATATTACCGCCAGCGCGATCGGCGGCGGTTACTCCGCGCAAGCCGACGCGCTCAGACACGGCATCAGCAAAGCGCTGTCGCTGTTCGAGGCGAGTTTCCGCCCGATCTTGAAGCCTCGCGGCTTGCTTACCCGCGACTCTCGCGTGGTGGAGCGCAAAAAATACGGCAAGCACAAAGCGCGCCGCAGCCCGCAATTTTCAAAACGCTAACCTTATCGCGGGCGAGATCAAGCTTGGTTTCGCCTCGCGTATTCCCGCTCAAAAGCAGCATACGCCGCGATCAAAAGCGAGGGCGCGGCGTTTTGCGTATCCTATCGATAGTCGCCAATATTTTGCGCGCGGGCTAAAAGCGTTAAGCCAACTTCTGAAACGCGGCAGCCGCGACGCCTTCGCGCAAACCCTCGTCGAAAACCGCCGTTTGCTCGTAACCCAGCGCGATCATAAAATATCGCAGCATAGCCGCGCCGACAATCACAAGATCGCCGCGATCCTTGCCCGTCAGCTTTTCTAGCTCGGCGCGATCGAGCGATTTTAGTTTCTCGCGAATAACGATAATCTCGCCGGCGCTTAAAACGACGCCGTTAATCAGGCGCTTATCGTAGTTTTCGTAGGTCAGCCCGAGCTTGACAGCGGCAAGCGTCGTTGGCGCGCCGGCAGTGGCGATCATCTGCGCGCGTGGCAGATCGGATATTTCGCGCTTAAAGGCGTCCAGCGCTTTAAGTTCGTCGTTTAGCCGCCGATCGAGCGCCTGATCGTCTAGCTGGCTCTCCGCGATCGTTACAATACCGATCGGCAGGCTGATAAACCTGAAAATATCGCCGTTTGTATAGGCGATCTCGCTGCTTGCGCCGCCGATATCGAGCGAAATAAACGGCTCTTTAAGCCCCTTTCGCCGCGCCGATTGCGCGGTCGCGGCGGCGGCAAGCCGCGCCTCCGTTTGCGCCGATATGACCTCAAAATCCGCGCCGCAGTTATCGCTTAGAAACTTAAGCGCCGCCTTTTGGTTTTTTGCCCGCCTGAAAGCCTCCGTGGCGACGGCGGCAACCTTGTGCGGCGAGAAGTCAAACTCCGCCCTAGCCGCGGCGAAAGCCTCCGCTACGCGATCTAGCGCCGCTTGTCCGATCTCGCCGCTTTGCGCCAGATTTTCAGCCGTCCGCACGACAAACTGCCGCTCCCACAGCTCGTTTCCATTTTGATCAACCGCCAGAAAACGGATCGTATTGGAGCCAAGATCGATCGCGATCATCAAAACGCCTTAAGCGATATTGGTATAAACCGCCTGCACGTCGTCGTCGTCCTCGAGACGATCGACGAGCTTTTCGATCTCGGCGATCGCCTCGTCGTCAAACTCCTGCGGCGAATTGGGAAGATACTGCAAAGCGGCAGATTTTGGCTCTATATCAAGCTCTTCCAGCGTTTTGGCGATCGAGCCAAACTCGGCGTACGGCGCGTAGAGATAGATCGTATCGCCGTCGATCTCCAGCTCCTCCAGCCCCGCGTCGATCAGCGTCAGCTCCAGCGCGTCGGTATCCAAACCCGCAATGTTTTCGATCTCAAACACCGCCTTGCGTGAAAACAAAAACGAAAGCGATCCGCTCTGCGCCAACTGCCCGCCGTTTTTGGCAAACGCCGTTTTCACATTCGCCACGGTGCGCGTGGGGTTGTCGGTGGCGCATTCGACGATCACCATAACGCCGCGAGGACCTTTGCCCTCGTAGGTTACGATCTCGATATTCGCCGCGTCCTTGCCGCTTGCGCGTTTGATCGCCGCCTCGATATTGTCTTTGGGCATATTTTGCGCCTTAGCCGTCAAAATAGCCGTCCGCAGCTTGGGGTTCAGCGCGGGATCGCCGCCGCCCTCTTTCGCCGCCATAGTGATGATTTTCGCCAGCTTCGGAAAGACGCGGGACATATTCGCCCAGCGTTTTTCCTTCGCGGCTTTACGATATTCAAAAGCGCGACCCATCGCCCATCCTCGAACTTAAAAAATGGACGCGATTATAATTTAAGCGCGCTTGGTTACAATCTTGCGCGTGATGAATATACTTTTAGCCGACACTATACTGACTATGGACCCAGCCCGCCCCGTTTTGCGCGAGGGCGCGATCGTATTCGACGAGAATATCGAGGAGGTAACCGACGATCAAGCCGCGATCGAGCGGTGGAGGGAAAAGGCGCTCGTTATCGACGGCGGCAAGCGATCCGTCGCGCTGCCCGGGCTGATCAACGCGCATACGCATCTGGAGTTTTCGGGCGCGGCGACGGAGCTGAATTACGGCGGCTTTATCGCGTGGCTAAGCTCGGTGATTGAAAAGCGCGAAACGCTCGTCAGGGGGCTGAACAAAGCGTTTATCGACGGCGTTTTGGAGGATATGCTTCGCGGCGGGACGACGGCGATTGGCGCGATCAGCAGCTACGGCTTCGATCTGGAGAGCCTAGCCGGAGCGAAACAGCGTGTCGTCTATTTCAACGAGTTGATCGGCTCCAATCCAGCGGCGGCTGATCAGATTTTTTCGGCGTTTCTGGACAGGGTGGCGATGAGCGACGAGCGACGATCCGATCGTTTCAACTCCGCGATCGCGATCCACTCGCCCTATTCGGTCGCGCCGGCGCTAGTTAGAAAGGCGATCGCGCTTTCGCAAAACCGCAAAACGCCGCTTTCGACGCACTTTCTGGAGAGCGAGGGCGAGCGCAGATGGCTTGAGAGCGGTTCCGGCGAGTTTAAGGGATTTTTTGAGAAAGCGTTCAAGCTAGAAGAGCCGTTTTGCAGCGCCAAGGAGTTTTTGTCGTTCTTTGCGGATACCAAAACGATCTTTACGCACTGCGCGAACGCGGGCGACGAGGAGCTAGATATGATCGGCGCGCTTGGCGGCGCGATTGCCCACTGCCCCGTCTCCAATCGGCTACTAGGTTGCGGTCTGTTGTCGCTTGAAAAGCTGAAAAACCGCGAGATTCCTTATCTCGTCGCCACGGACGGGCTAAGCTCCAACTACTCGCTCAATCTGTTCGACGAGCTGAGATCGGCGCTGCTGATGCACGAGGGGCTTGATCTGCCGCTGCTTGCGCGCGATCTGCTGATAAGCGTTACCGACGCGGCGGCAAAGGCGCTGGGGCTAAACTGCGGGAGGCTCGCGAGCGGCTACGCGGCGGATATTATTTCGTTTAAGCTCTCGGGCGACGTAAGCGACGAAGCGGCGCTGCCTCTGCAGGTTATTTTGCGCGCGCCAAGCGCGATGGAGCATATATTTATCAACGGGGAGAGAGTTTGATGTCAGGTTTTTTTAGGAAGCTGTTTTATCCGATAACGGCGCCGATCGTATTTATTCAAAACCACTTCAAAGCGGTGTTGCTGGTTTTGATTTTTTTGCTGCTGTTTTTGGGATCGCTGTCGGGACCTCGCCAGCCAAATCTCTATCGCATAGAGCTATACGGCGCGATCTTTAACGCGGATAGTTTTTTGGCGCAGGTAGAGGCGGCAAAAGCCGATCATATAAAGGGCGTTTTGCTTGTGGTGGATTCCCCGGGCGGCGCCGTCGCTCCAAGCGTGGAGATGATGATGGCTATTCGCGATCTAAGCCGTCAGAAACCGGTCGTAGCTTACGCCGCAGATACGATGGCAAGCGGCAGCTATTACGCTTCGGTTTGGGCGGAGGAAATTGTGGCAAACCCGGGCGGTATTATCGGCTCGATCGGCGTTATAGCCGAGGGGTACAATATCGCTAAACTGCTTGATACGATCGGCGTGAAGTTTAATGTCGTGAAGGCTGGCGAATACAAAGAGGTTGGCGCGGTTTATCGCGATCCGACGCCGGCGGAAAAAGCGCAGCTGGAAGGTTTTATAAACGATACTTATAATATGTTCGTCTCCGATGTGGCGGAGGCAAGAGGGTTAAATGTGGAAGACGCGAGTATGTTCGCAAACGGGCGGATTTTCACGCCAAATCAGGCGCTCAAAGCGCAGCTTATCGATCATCTGGGCAGTCTGGATTTTGCCAAAAAGCGGCTAATAGAGTTATCAGGGGTGAGCCATCCAATCTGGAACGAAAAGAGCGATCTGGATAGGTTTATGGAGCGCGTTCAAGGCGAGGCGAAAAGTTTTGTTTCCGCGCTACTTACGACGAAGATTAAAGCAAGCCTCGATCCGTAAGATTTTGTCTGCGGCGGCGCTTCGCGGTTTTGCCGCTTATCCCCTTAATCGCTCGCTTCGCTACCTACATACGCCGCCGCGCGATCTTTATAGCGCGAAGATAAAGGATATCGCGATTATTTCCGATAAATTAAGAATGGGCAAAGGCGATTTTGTTTTTGCTGATTTGAAAAGCCTGATGCTTGCAAAAGAAAAGGCTGACCCTTGCTCTTACGCCCGAAGTCACTCCGCCTTATTAGGACGGCGAGCAAATGCCAGCCAGACCGAAACTATAGCGCAAGCCGCCCCAAAAAGTCAAGAGTAAGCAATCAAAATAAATCGAAACAAAGCATAGATTATCGTATTTGTTGATTTTGGACACGAAAGAGGATAGACAATAATAGACCTTTTTCAAGTTTCAAGGTAAGCGGAAATATAACGAATGGTTATAGGGTGGGGTGGTGAAACGCCGTTCCCTTCAAGATGACCTAAGCGGTATTGAGGGCATCAACGCAATTTTGCGCCAATCTCATATCAAGGCGCGTCCGTTACGCTTTCGCGCTTTTATCGACAGGATGCCGCGCTCCGTATACGCCAAGCGCGCCGACAATCATAATAAATACGAGCGTGATAATCCAAGCGAGCATTTTTATTCCTTTCTCTTTTCAATTTCAAATGTAATCCACAAACTCCAACCTGCGGCGATAATGCCGACCGCTACGCCTAAAACGCCGATCGCATCAGATTGAAAAATGCCGACGGCAAAGGAAGCCACCGCCATTTTTTCAAGAAAATCCGCCGTCCGCTTTAGCGCGGCAGTCGAATTGTAGAAAATCCGCCATAACTCCAAAAGCTTCATAGCTCAACACTATAGCAAAACCGACGCGCAAAAATCAATATAAGCAAGCGAAGCGAAGCATAGATTATCGTTCTGTGGGGGCAAATAGGGGGCAACGGAAGGATTTTTTGGCGAAACTTAAACGGGCTTTTGAAGGCTAACGAATGCTGTGGTGGAGAGGATTGGTCGATTGGTAGCGGAGGCAGGATTTGAACCTGCGACCTTCGGGTTATGAGGTGTCTTGTAGCTTTTTTTGTCATCATTTTCATTAATTGATTTATATCTTTATATGCCGTAAGAATACTGATAGATTCTACATTGCTTAGTTATTTGTGTTTGTTATTTTTGATTTTATGCATTATATTTCAAATAACGATTTTTTGTTTTGTGCGTTCCCGATAATGCCCCTAATATGCCCTTAAGCTGACTATATAATTTGCGCTTCGCGCCTTTTCTATAATTCCTTAAGTTTCGTTTAAGGTTTGGCTTTCTTTTGGTCATTGCGGAATTTTCGCCCGACGAGCGCAGTCAATGATGACCGTGGAATAAATGCGGGCGCTAGCCGCCGTGAGCTCGCGAACGGACGGCGTAAGCGCCCGCTTTTATGCCGCGAAAGCGTCTTGACTGCGCTTAGTCGGGCGTGAGAAAATCGCAATGCAAAAGAAAGCTAATGTCTATTAATCAGCGTTTGTTTGTATCCACGGCGCGAAGCGCCGTAGCTTGGCTATTTATAATAAGTTTGTGTCAGTGCGCTTTTTATATTGTTTCTGCGGCTATTATTTTGTGTTTGATTGGTTCTTTAACTTTTTGGAATTCTTTAATGCATGCCCATGCTGATTTATCTATTCTATTTGATGTCACAAAAATGTATTCTATTGGTTTGTCTATTTTATTTTTTTGCGTAAACATTTTGCAGTTCGCAACAAATTCTTTTACTTCTTTGTG
>JAITEA010000069.1 GCA_031282285.1 Helicobacteraceae bacterium | reverse complement strand
GCTTGCCGCGTGGCTTGAAAGCTCGGTAAACAACGCCGTTATCTCCGCCGGCGGCGGTATGATCGTCTCCTGCGCCAATCTAAAGCGCGCGGGCGAGATCGTCTATCTGAAATGCGATTTCGACACGATCCTCAAACGGCTGGAGGGCGAAGCCGAACGCGAAAAACGCCCGCTCGCCGCGTCGATCGAGACGCTGCGCGAGCGCTTCGGCGCAAGAGAGGCGATCTACGATCGCGCCGCCGATCGCGTTATCGACGCTACGCGACCAATAGCGGCGATTGTCGAGACGATTTTGCAAACGCCGCAATCTTGATTGTTGAATATAAAACAATGATTTTGCCGCTTACGAACGCGGCGGATAGCGGCTTGGCGCTTTTAGTTGTCGCCAAATAACGCTTTGTATGTTTCGCGTTAAATCCTGTTCCTTGTTTTGTTATCATTTATAAACTTTATCGCGCCGCCCGATTGTCGTAATCAGCGCCGTATTATCTTTTAGCCGAAAAACTACAAAATCGAAGCTTTAGCGGCGGTTTCAAATCCAAGATCAGACGATTGCGGCTTTTTTCAGTTTCGCTTGCAGGCGCTCCTCCATTTCTTCCAGCGAGCACACTTCCATTTCGCCGCGATCGCAAGCGTCCGCAATACGCCATTGCTCAGCCAGATCAATATCGTCGCTATCGGCATAATCGCTGATAGCCTCTCTAACGATCTGCGTTTTTGACTTCCCGTGTCGCGACGCTAGGTCGTTAATAAGCTGTATCGTGTCGGCTCCAAGCGCGTATGTAGCTTTTGCGTTCATCTTTCCCCCCCGCCATATTTTTCGGAAAAATAAAAGGCCGCCTAAATAGTATTATCGGCAGATTGTTATCGTTTATAGACCTTATCGCGACGATCGATATAAGCGATTGTCATTACGCCGTCGTTTAACTCAAACACAACGCGCCGATCGCCGAAACGCAGACGATATAATCCTTTCAATTTGCCTTTCAGCGCTTTTGGCGCAGGCTGTTGCGTTTGCGCGTAGGCGCCGATGCGCTCAACAATACCCGCCGCTTCTGCGCCTATTTTCTTCAAGTCTCGAAGCGCGGCGGGCGTATAAATTATTTTAAGCGGCATTCACGATAGCTTCAACTTCTTCTTGCGTATACATTTTTTCGCCGCGCGATCGCGATCGCTCAAGTCGCGCTTCGCATACTACGGCTAACGCGTCGTCGTCGAGATCGCTGTGATCTTCGTCGTCCAACGATTTAAGATATTCGTAATACATATCTTTTACTATCTCGCCTTGCTTCTTACCAAATCGTTCGGCAAGGGCGCGAATGCCCGCTATCACAGAGATATCAAGCGAATAGGTTTCTGTCGCCGCGCTCATTTTCGCCTCCTTTATTTATTGTCATAATTATAGCGCATATCATACGCGGCGGATAGCGGCTTGGCGCTTTAGTTGTCGCCAAATAGCGCTTTGTAGGTTTCGCGCCGATCGGCGCGGTTTTTGCCTCTGATTGCGCGCGGAGAGGGCGAATAGAGCGTGATCGCGTCGAATCTTTTGCCGTCAAACTTAAAGGCGCTAAACGATTCGCGGTTTTTGGGGTCTATCGTATTAACGCCGATCGCTTGCTTAAACAACCTTGCCGCAAACTCGCTTGTGAAAAACAGGCGCGGGTTTTTCGCGGCGTTTGCGCGCAGGATTTTAGCCGCGTCGATAAGGACGATATTGCATAGATTGTCGTCGTTCGCGTCAAGCCTTTTGCGATCGCATTTAGCGATCGTATCAAATATACCGATCGATCGCCGCAGACAGAAAGCCTGCCGCAGCGCTTTATCGCCGAGCGGCTCTCGCGTAATTTCGCCCGCGAGCGTCCAGAACAGATTATCTTTGCTGCCGTAAAACCAGTCGATATCGCCGCCGTATAATATCTTTGGCGCGGCGAAGCAAAATCTAGGCGGCGGGATCGTGCCGATTACGATCTTGTCCGCTTGGACATAGTTAAACGGCTCGTATAGATGAACGCTTTTGCATACCGCATCGCCGCTAAACGGTTTTAATTTATTAGTCGTTTTTATGTCCGTTTGCGCGCATAAATTAAACTCCGTAAAACTCCCTATACCATTTCACAAATCGATCGACGCCCGTTTGTATCGACACGCTAGGTTTATAACCCAGATCGCGCTCTAAAGCGCTTGTGTCTGCAAAGGTGGCAGGCACGTCGCCAAGCTGCATAGGCAGATAGTTTTTGATCGCCTTTTTACCCAGCGCGTTTTCGATCGCCTCGATAAAATCGGTCAAAAGCGCGGGCGATCCGCGCCCTATATTGTAGACTCTATGCGGCGCCGACGATGTCGCGCAGTTTGGCTTAGCCGGATCGAAAGCCGGATCGGGCGCGGCTGGCGTGTCGATCGCGCGAACGACCCCCTCTACGATATCGTCTATATAGGTAAAATCGCGCTTCATCTCGCCGTTGTTGAAAACCTCGATCGGCTTGCCCTCCAAGATCGCCTTTACGAAAATAAACAGCGCCATATCGGGGCGCCCCCACGGTCCGTAAACCGTGAAAAACCGCAAGCCCGTCGCGCTAACGCCAAACAGATGCGCGTAGGTATGCGCCATCAGCTCGCACGATTTTTTGCTGGCGGCGTAAAGGCTGATTGGGTGATCGCAAGGATACGAGGCGTCAAAAGGCATAGCCTCGTTCAGCCCGTAAACCGAGCTGCTGGAGGCGTACGCCAGATGTTCGACGGGATAGAAACGGCAGGCTTCCAATATGTTCAGCGTTCCCGAAATATTGGACGAAATATAGGCGCTTGGATTTGTCAGGCTGTAGCGCACGCCCGCCTGCGCCGCCAGATGACAGACGCGATCGAATCTCTCCCGCGCGAAAAGCCGGTCGATCGCCTCTTTGTCGGCTAGATCGAGCTTGATAAAACGATAATTTTCATATTTGCGGCTCTGAACGAGTTTGTCGTACTCGATTTCATTTTGATCGATGCCGCTAACGGCTAAACGCCCGTATTTAAGGCGCTGATCGTAGTAATCGTTGATATTGTCCAGCCCGACGACCTGATCGCCGCGTTCAAGCAGGCGCAAAGCAAGATGAAAACCGATAAATCCCGCCGTTCCCGTAATCAAAACCTTCACAAAACTTCCTATCGTCAAAATATCGCGTTAAGCTAACGCGATTATAGCCAAAGCCAAACCCCGCCCGCCGTTAAGCGATCAACGCTATTGAGAGGGCAAACTTTCATAAGCTTAGCGGAACCAAAGTAAAAGTATCGCGATCTTTGCTGTCGCCCAAACCAAGCTGACCGTTATTGTTCATTCCCGTAGCGTAAATCCTGCCGTCGCTATCCAGCGCGAGCGAGTGAAAACCGCCCGCGGCTACGGCGATAATCTTTTTATCTTTTAGCGTCGGTATTTCGGTGAAAACGGCGCGATCGGTCGTATCGCCAAGCCCAAACTGCCCCATATAGTTTCGTCCCGCGGCGTAAACCTTGCCGCCCGCGCTCAGCGCGAGCGAATGCTGATAGCCCGCGGCTACGGCGATAATTTTGTCTTTGCCGCTAAATGTCGCTACTTCGGTAAAAACGGCGCGATCGGTCGTATCGCCCAGCCCAAGCTGACCGTAGCCGTTATGTCCAGCCGCGTAGATTTTGCCGCCCGCGCTCAGCGCGAGCGAGTGAGAAACGCCCGCGGCTATGGCGATAATCTTTTTATCTTTAAGCGTCGATATTTCGGTAAACGCGCGAAACTTGCGATCGGGCTGGTTAAGCCCAAGCTCGCCGTGATAACCCCCGCCCGCTCCGTAAACTCTGCCGCCCTCGTCAAGCGCGAGGGAGTAATCTCGTCCGGCGCTCGCCGCGATAATTTTTTTGCCGTCAATATCGCCGAGCGCTTCGGTGAAAACCTTGCGGCTTTTGATCGGATTGTCTATATCGTTAATTCCAAGCTGACCTCTGTAGTTATCGCCCGCCGCGTAAACTTTGCCGCCCGCGCTCAGAGCGAGCGAATGCCGATAGCCCGCGGCTACGGCGCTAACGGTTTTGCTCTTGAGAGACAATACTTCGGTAAAGTTATTGATCCTTTCCAAATCGTCCAATCCAAGCTCGCCGTTTTTGTTCCGCCCCGTCCCATAAACTCTACCGTCGCTTGTCAGCGCGAGGGCGTGTCCGTCTCCGACGGTTATAGCGGTAATCTTCGCGCCGCCAAACGGCTCAATCGCGCTAAACTTATACCAGCCGCGATAGATATTGGCATCGTGCGGCTCCAGCCGCCCGTAGCCGATCCTTCCCGTCGCGTAAAGTTTGCCGTCGCTATCCAGAGCGACGGAGAACTTATCGCCCGCGGCTATGGCGGTAATCTCCGCGTACGCCGCGCCGCCAAACGCCAGCATAGCGGCAAATAGCGCCGATAAAAATCTGTTTAACGAAGCTAAACCTTGATCGAAAATATTGGCAAAAACTAACGGCATCGACGCTCCTTGCGCTAAATAGATTCCGAGCATTCTAGCCGACTATCTCTTGCTAGCAGCGATCGCGATTATAGTTTGAGCCGATATACCTTCGCCGCCGTCCGCCACGCTATATCCTCGCGCTCCTCGTCCGTAACGCCCGCTTGATCCAGCAGGTTCAAATGGCGCTGATAACAATCCGCCGGCTCTCTTACCCAGCGGGTCATACAACACCAGTCGCTGCCAAAAAGTATGCGATCCGATCCGATCGTATCGATCGCGCGGCGCAGATGCGTAGGGATCGTATCCACGATGTCAAAATACACATTGGCGTTTCGCATAGCCACCAGCAGCGCGCTATCAAATAGCGACTCAAAACCGCGCCCCATTTTGGTAAGGACAATCGGCACGTTCGGATACGCGCCGGCAAGCTCGTCCACCCAGATAGGATTGCCGTACCAGAGGCTGTGCGGAAACTGCGTCCAAGCGGTCTGAATAAGGATTGGAATCCTGTATTCGTTCAGCGCGTCGAATATCGGGCGGAAATCCTCCAATATGTCGTCGGGATTGACCTCTCTTGTGAATACTCTGGCAAAAAACTCGCTAACGCCGATCAAGCCCAAATCCTCCACGCCGCGCCTGATATCCTCGACGGCGCGCAATCTCAATTTTGGCATCGCCTCGCGCTCGGGCATACCGTTGATCGAGTCGGTATAGCGATGTATTTTGATCAGCCCAAAAAAGCGATCGGGGCGTTTCGCCACCGCCGCGGCTACCATATCGTTATCGCCCCTGCCGTAATCTTGCTGAACGATCGCGTAATTTACGCCGTGTTTGTCCATATCGGCGATCAGCGCGTCTGAAATATCGATCGGCGGCAGCTCGATCCGCTGTTTGTAAAGCTCTGGATACCTAGAGCGGAAGGCGACCTTATCCGCCAGCGTTTTGATCTTATCGCCCAGATTTTCGCTGACGGCGGTTGCGCCGATAAGATGACAGTGCGACTCTATAAGATACTTTGGCAATGCCGATCCTTTGCGTTAATGTTTAGTATGTCGAGCAATTTTATAATAATTGCGCTAAAGTTTCGCGGCAATTTGATCAAAAGCGCGGGTAATGATTGAGTTTAAGGCGGTCAGCCGCTGTTTTCCAGCCAAAGAGGAGCCGTTTTTGGCGCTGGACAATGTTAGTTTTGCCGTCGATCGCGGCGAGTTTGTCTGCCTGCTGGGGCATTCCGGTTGCGGCAAAACGACGCTACTTCACCTGCTGGCGGGATTTATAACGCCTAGCGCGGGCGAGGTTCTGGTGGAAGGCAAACCCGTGCGGAAGCCCGATCCGAGCCGATCGGTGGTATTTCAGGAGTACGCGCTGTTTCCGTGGATGAGCGCGATCCAAAACGCGGCGTTTGGCTTGCGATCGCTTGGTCTGGACAAAGCCGAGCGCAGGGCGCGGGCGCTGGCGGCGCTGGATATGGTGGGCTTGGCGAAAGAGTCTCGCCGTTATCCGCACGAGCTTAGCGGCGGGCAGCGTCAGCGCGTCGCCGTCGCCAGATCGCTGGTGATGCGCCCCGCTATTTTGCTGATGGACGAGCCTTTCGCGGCGGTGGACGCGCTTACTCGCGGCGAACTGCAGGGTGATCTGCTCAGGTTGTGGAAGGAAACGGGCGTAACGATTCTGTTTGTAACGCACAACATAGACGAGGCGATTTTCCTCGCGCAACGCGTGGCGGTGATGCGGCGCGGGGCGATCGCCGGAGAGAGAACGAGAACGGCGCCCTATCCGCGTTTGCGCGGATCGGAGAGCTTCGCCGCGGAGTATCGCGCTATAGAGGCGCTGCTCTATGGCAACACGGAGGAGCTTTTAGAAAAATGACCGAACTGCAAAAGGCTTTTAAGCGTCAAACCGATCGGGAGGAGCGCTTAAGGCGGCGCAAACGGATCGCGCTGAATATTTTAGGCGCCGGTCTGTTTCTTGGGCTGTGGGAGCTTGCGCCGTCGCTGGTATCGTACCTCAATCCCGCGCTCTTTCCCCCGCCGTCCAAGGTGGCGCAAAGCCTCGCGCCGCTGATAACTTCGGGCGAGCTGTTTACGCATATAGCCGCCAGTTTGCAGCGGGCGATCGCGGGGTTTTTGATCGGCGCGATCGCGGGCGCGGCGGCGGGCGTAGTTTCGGCGAGAGCGGCGTGGTTTAGCGGTATTTCGGAGCCAATCTTGCACGGTTTTCGATCTGTACCTTCGCTAGCGATCGTGCCGATCGCGGTGTTGTGGTTTGGCATAGGCGAGCCGCCCAAAATTATACTGATCGCGTGGGGCGCGTTTTTTCCCGTGTGGATTACGACGCTGATTGGCGTGCGCGACGTCAATCCCATATATCTGAAAAGCGCGGCGAGCTTGGGCGCTTCGCGTTTTGATACGCTGTTTCTTGTCGCGCTACCCGCGGCGCTGCCGTTTATTCTGACTGG
>JAITEA010000060.1 GCA_031282285.1 Helicobacteraceae bacterium | reverse complement strand
TTATAGAAAGCCGCTGTAAAGCCTGTAGCATCTGCGCGGAGGTTTGCCCCAGCGGAACGCTCGCGATGAGAGGCGAGCCAAAAAGCGCGCTTGGCGCGATGGCTTGCGTGATCGCCGCCGACGACTGCATAGGTTGCGGCGAGTGCGAATTGGCTTGTCCCGACTTTGCCGTCGCGGTAGCCGATCGCAAAACCTACAAATTCGCCAAACTTACCGAAGCGAGCCGCTTAAACGCGGAAGCGATCAAGGCAAACGGCTACTACGCGCCAAAGGAGAAGCGATGAGAGAGATAATCTGCAACGGCAACGAGCTGGCGGCGCACGCGGCGATTGACGCCGGTTGCCGGTTTTTCGGCGGCTATCCCATCACGCCATCCAGCGAGATCGCCCACGAGATGAGCGTTTTGCTGCCGCGCGTCGGCGGCAGGTTTATCCAGATGGAAGACGAGATCGCGGGCGTACTGGTCGCTATCGGCGCGGCGGCAAGCGGCGTCAAAGCGCTGACCGCCACCAGCGGACCGGGTATGTCGCTTAAAAGCGAGAGCTTCGGGCTGGCGTTTATGTACGAAACGCCGCTGGTATGCGTCGACGTGATGCGCGGCGGTCCTTCCACCGGCTTGCCCACCCGCGTCGCGCAGGGCGATATTAACTTCGCGCGCAGCCCGTCGTTTGGCGATATCCGCGCGATCGCGCTCTGCCCGGGGACGCTGGCGGAAGCCTATACCCAGACGGTTCGCGCCTTCAACCTCGCCGAAAGGTTTATGACGCCCGTGATCGTGCTGCTCGACGAGACGATCGGGCATATGCACTCTAAAGCGCTCCTGCCGAATTTGGACGCGATCGAGATCGTTAATCGCAAACGATACGACGGCGACAGGCAGAGCTACAAGCCCTACGACGCGCCGCAAGGCGAACCGGCGGTATTGAACCCGTTTTTTACCGGTTACCGCTACCACATTACGGGGCTGCATCACGGCGCGACCGGTTTTCCCACCGAAGACGCGGCGCTCTGCCAGCGGCTGATCGAGCGGCTGTTAAGCAAGATCGACGATCATCAAGACGAGATTGAGTCCAACGAAAGCTATCTGCTCGACGACGCGGATATAGCCGTGATCGCCTACGGCAGCGCGAGCCTCGCGGCGAAAGAGGCGATCAATATGGCGCGCAGGGAGGGGATCAAGGTCGGGCTGTTTCGCCCGATCGCGCTCTGGCCTAGCCCGCAGGCGGCGATCAAAGCCGTCGGCGAGCGATACAAAAAACTGCTTGTCGTCGAGCTGAATATGGGGCAGTACGCGCTGGAGATCGAGCGCGTCGCCAAACGCGCTTTCGCCACGCTCAATCAGGCAAACGGCAGGGCGATCGAGCCTAGCGCGATCTTGAAGCGGATAAAGGAGCTGTAATGGCGTTTAACTACGACGAGTATCTAAGAACCGACAAACTGCCCACGCTCTGGTGCTGGGGGTGCGGCGACGGCGTGATCTTGAAGTCGCTGATCCGCGCCATAGCGAAGATCGGCTGGAATATGGACGATGTGTGCGTGGTAAGCGGGATTGGCTGTTCGGGGCGGCTAAGCTCCTATATCAACTGCAACACCGTCCATACGACGCACGGGCGCACGATTCCCGTGGCGACGGGGATCAAGCTGGCAAACCCCGACAAACATGTGATCGTCGTGGCGGGCGACGGCGACGCGCTGGCGATCGGCGGCAACCACACGATACACGGCGCGAGACGCAATATCGACTTGAACTTTATTGTGATCAACAACTTTATCTACGGCTTGACCAATTCGCAGGTTTCGCCCACCACGCCGAAAGGTTTCTGGACGGTAACGACGCAATACGGCAACGTCGATCCAAGTTTCGACGCGGCGAAGCTCGCGATCGCGGCGGGGGCGACCTTTGTGGCGCGAGAGAGCGTAAACGATCCCAAAAGGATAGAGCGGGTTTTCGCGGAGGGTTTTCAGCACGAAGGGTTTAGCTTTTTTGATATTTTCAGCAACTGCCATATCAATCTTGGACGCAAAAACAAGATGGGCGAAGCGATCGCGGCGCTGAAATGGATCGAGTCGATCGCCGTTTCAAAACAGCGCTTCGACGCTTTGAGCGACGAAGAAAAGATCGGCAAGTTTCCGACGGGCGTTTTGCATCACGATACGGACAAAACCGAGTATTGCAAAGCCTACGAAAGCGTTATCGCAAAAGCGCAAGCGTTTAGAGGTCGAGAGTGATACAATAAGCGGTCGGCATTCACGCTGGATCGCCGCGCGCAAACCGCGCTAAAGAACGAAAGGAAAGAAAATGAAGTTTTTGTGCGTTATATGCGTTTTGGCTTTGAGTTTATGCGCCGAGCCTCTTTACGACGATGAAAATTGCGAAACGATTGGTTGGCAAAGCGAAGAGGCTTCTGGGATACTTGGTATTGAATGTTTTTATTCTAATCAGACGATCTTGCAAACTTATAAGAAGTTCAGAAGCGATGAGATTGAAGCGCAGCCGAACGGTATATACAAAAAACTTCGCGCAAAACTTGAGAGCGGAAAAAATTATACATACGAGTACGAAGACGAAGACGGTATAATAATAGAGTATAAGTACAAATGGGATAACAATAAAACGCTTATCATTGATATCTTTCGCTTTGGAGCGCCCTGCGTGAGCTATCAGTTTACGCAAACAGACGACGGGACGCGGTTAAGCGTTACATTCTACGAGCCGTAGGAAAGCGAATGAAAAATAGCGAGCTAGCAAAAGGCGTTAAAATGCGAGACGAGACGAAAAGTTTTAGATTTTTGCGCGTTGTTTGCGCCGCTGCGTTGTCGTTCGCGTTTGCGTTCGCGGGCGAAAAAAAGTGCGAAGATACCGTTTTCTCGGAAGAAGATAGCTATTATATGTCTGGATATAGCTGTTTTTACCCTAATCAGACGCTGGCGCAAGCCTACAAGGATATTCGCCTAAGCTTATTAAAAAGAGACCCAGACGACGAAGGATATAAAAATCTTCGCGCAAAGCTTGAAATCGGCAAAAATCGCGAAGATAGGTTTAAATCTTCAATTATTAGTATTGATTATGTATGGAAGGGAAATAAAACGCTCGATATCGAACTTTTTTATGCGGGCGGAACGACAAACTTATGGTTGTCGCAAAAAGATAACGGCGTTGAGACGACCGTAACTTTCAACGCGGATTAAACGATCGCAAGGCAAAGGGAGCGTAAATGAAACGGCGGTTGCAACCTACGGCGGCGGAAGCGTTAGGAGTTAAGTTTTTGCTTATTTTCTGCGCTTTG
>JAITEA010000054.1 GCA_031282285.1 Helicobacteraceae bacterium | reverse complement strand
GACAGCGTCAAGAAAAACAGAGAAAGGCGCGAAATGGCGGGCAGATTGCCGCGGGGCGTCTGGTTATTCATAGCCGCTATTATACAGTTATATGGATAACAAAGCGCCGCTTTACCGACAGAAAAAAACATAGCTATGTATTCCAATTCTGGTTATTTTGTTTCTATCATAAGCGACATAAGTTCTTTTTCCCAGAAAACTGATCTCCGAAGCGTCAAAGTATGTTCTAAACCGATACGATATTCCAGCGCTTTTTAGACGCTTTATCGTCTTTGCTAACGAGTTTATAGCCCTCTCTGATCTGCTTGAGAGATAAAATATATCGCGTTTCGATAGTTTATAAATACGCATATCTGTTATATCGATAAATAGTCCGGTTACTATCCCCTCTTCGCCCATTACTTGAAGGCAACCGTATTTATATATACTCGACCCTATTTTTTTGTTTATATGTTCCGCCTCCGGCAATCCAAACACCCGCTCGACTTGCGCCATTTCGCAACCAGTGGTTATGCCAAAAAGCGATTCGTTTCTCAGGAAGTCAATAATATTAAACTTTCTTTTAGCGTTATGACGCGATTCATTTTCTATCAATTTTTCTCGCCTTTGTTAAATATAGATTTGTTTCAAACGAGAATACGCATCTTCCGTTTGGAAATCCTACAACAACGGTATTTTCATCGGAAGGGTAGAAAAAATCGTCCCACGCGTCAGCCAAAATAGAGGGGCTGCATAAAGCGCCGCACTCTGGTCCCCACAAAGCAATTATAAAGCTGGCGCCCGAGAAAAACTTTTCGAGTTTTCGCTTTGTATAGCAAAAATCGCGATCGTCCGTATTAATAACGCGAAACTGACGCGACAAAATATATTCGTTGTTATCCATTAGAAATAGATGGTTTTTGTCGGATATAAAATCGTTCCATATCTTACGCGACATATCGCTGTTTAAGAAAACAATCGAGTTTTTCTGAGCGCTCGAAAGCCTGCAATCTTTATCTGCAAATCTATTTAAAACGCCAGAAGATTCTTTTTTATCCACGCGGCGGCGCTTTCATACTTTAATTTGTCGGCGTATTGTATAAGCTCAACTTCGTCATACGCCGTCTTTAGTTGCGATTATCGACGCGCGGCAAAGCGCCGCCCTTGCCGCCCTGCCCTACCCTCGCGCGATAGCCGCAAACCAAACCCAACCAACCAACTGCCCCGTTATCGCGCCATTCTTTTGCGCGCGATCGGATCGAGATATTTTTTGCGGATTCGGATATGTTTGGGCGTGATCTCGACAATCTCGTCGTCGTCGATCCACTCGATCGCGCTCTCCAGCGTGTGTTCTCGCGGCGGCACGAGTTTGATCGCATCGTCCGAACCGCTCGCTCGCATATTGGTCAGCTGCTTGCCCTTGATCGGATTTACATCCAGATCGTTGGGGCGCGAATGCTCGCCGATCACCATTCCCACATAGACCTTATCCTGCGGTTTGATAAAAATCACGCCGCGATCCTGCAGGTTGAATATGCTGTACGCCACCGCCTCGCCGTTTTCCATCGAGATCAACGCGCCGTTGCTCCTGCTTTCGACCGAGCCGCCAAGCGGGCGGTAGTCCAGAAACGAGTGGTTCAGTACGCCCTCCCCTTTCGTTTCCGTCAAAAACTGCGTGCGCAACCCGATCAGCCCGCGCGCGGGGATTTCAAACTCCATTCGCGCGTATCCCGCGCCCATCGGAATCATCGCTTTCATCTCGGCTTTGCGCTTGCCCAGCTTCTCGATCACGGCGCCCGTAAAACTCTCCGGCACATCGACGACAAGATGCTCGAACGGCTCCAGTTTCACGCCCTCCTCCTCTTTGACGATCACCTCCGGTCTGCCGATGGAAAACTCGTAACCTTCGCGCCGCATATTCTCCGCCAGAACGGTGATCTGCAGCTCGCCGCGACCCGAAACTTTGAACCTGCCCTCCCCTTCTTCCTGCATCTTCATAGCGATATTGGTATGCATCTCCTTTTCCAGCCGATCGCGCAGTTTGTTGGAGGTTACATGCTTGCCTTCGGTTCCGGCAAGCGGCGAATCATTGACGGCAAACAGCACGGATAGCGTCGGCTCTTCGATATGGAGCGGATCAAGCGGCATCGGATTGGAGGGATCGACCAGACTGTCGCCAACATCGATCGTCTCAAAGCCCGCGATCGCCGCTATATCGCCAGCGGAGGCTTCGTCGATCTCCATACGCGTCAGCCCGTGAAAGCCGATCAGCTTCGTTACGCGCCCGCTCACCTTTTCGCCGTCGCTTTTTACCAGCGTGAGCGTCTGATTTTTGCGCAGTTTGCCGTTAAACACGCGGACGATCCCGATCTTGCCCACATAGTTGTCGTAATCGAGCGTAAAAACCTGCGCCTGAATATGGTTGGCTTCGTCCCCGCTTGGCGGCGGCGTTTCGTTCAAAATCGCCTCGAAAAGCGGCGCGAGGTCTTTGCTCTCGTCGTCGAGTTTTGTTTTGGCAAATCCGTTCACGCCCGAAGCGTAGATGATCGGAAAGTCAAGCTGTTTCTCGTTCGCGTCCATCTGGACGAGCAGATCAAACACCTCATTAACCACGCGATCGGGCTCGGCGGCGGGTTTGTCGATCTTATTGACGACGACGATCGGGCGCAAGCCGAAGCTGATCGCCTTTTTCACCACGAAGCGCGTCTGGGGCATAACGCCCTCTTGCGCGTCCACCAGCAGCAGCACGCCATCCACCATCTTCAGCACCCGTTCCACCTCGCCGCCGAAATCGGCGTGCCCGGGCGTGTCGATAATGTTGATCTTACAGTCCTTGTAGCGAATCGCCGTGTTTTTGGAGAGGATCGTGATGCCGCGCTCTTTTTCCTGCGCGTTTGAGTCCATCGCGCAGTTTTCGATCTGTTCGTGCGCGGCAAACGCGCCAGACTGCCTGAGCAAGCCGTCGACCATAGTCGTTTTGCCGTGATCGACATGCGCGATCACGGCTATGTTTCTGATATTCACCTGTTTTCCTTTTGCAAACCGTCTGAAATTGCGGGGGTTAAAAAACGCGCGATTATAGCCCAATCGCTATAATAACCCGCGATCATGGGCTCTTTCAAGCGTTGAAAAAGCCGCCGCAGTTTAGTTTGATCAAGCTATTTGCCGCCGCTAAGCTCGCTCGCTTTTTGCGCGTGGTTATCCGCGTTTGTCGGCGTTCGCCCCAAAAGCGCAAAGCGCGGTTAAACAGATTAGCGCCGCCGACTTTAACGATCTCGTTTTTTCCCCGCTTTAGCTGACGGCTGATTCATGAGGAGTTTTTCTTGGTCGATAAGTTTCAGAGCCAAATTTAAGTTATCGCGATATTCTAAAGAGCTTTCGTTACGGTTGTACTTACCGCTTTCTATAACGATTGATTGCGCGTAATTATCAATGGCTTTCTCGTATTCGCCTAAATCTCTGTACGCGTTAGCGCGCAGGAAATACGCGTATGCGTAGTCGGGATCGATTTTGATAGTTTGATTGTAGTCGGCGAGCGCCTTTTCGTAGTCGCCTGATTTCATATACGCAAATCCGCGTTCGGCGTAAGCCCTTGTATTATTAGAATCAATCTTCAGCGCTTTACCGTAATAAACAATCGCTTTATCGTAGAACCCAATATCCGAGTAAATAGACCCGGTTTGTATATGCGCGTCGATATAGTCTGGATCGATCTTGATCGCCTGCGCGTAATAGGCTAACGCTTGCAGGTAATTTCTGGCTTCAGTTTCGCCGTAGTGCAAAGTACCGTCTTTGCGATAGAGATCTCCAACATTGTAATAGCTTTCCGCGTTGTTTGGATTTAGTTTTTCTTTTGCATAAGCAAACGCGCGTTCGTTGTTGTTGATCTTAATGTTATCCTCGTTTGCGCAATTGATTACTACCCAACGAGCATTGGACGCGACTGGATATTCGGGGTTCAATTTAAGCGTTTGATCGTAATCGGCGATCGCTTTTTTGTATTCGCCTATATTCCTATACGCGTTTGCGCGAGTCTCGTATGTAGTCTCGTTGTCCGGTTCAAGTTCAATGGCGCGATCATAATCGGCGATCGCTTTCTTGTAAGCGCCTATATGATAATACGCGTCGCCGCGCTTAGCGTAAGCGCGAATATAGCCGTCGTCTAGTTTAATGGCGCGATCGTAATCGGCGATCGCTTTCTTGTAAGCGCCTAATTCGGCGTAAATATCTCCGCGCAATCGATACGCCTCTTTTAAGTCGGGACTAAGAGCGACGGCTTTTGTAAACTCTTCAACCGCCGCAGTATAGTCTTTATGATCGCAATCATCATCGTTGAAAAAGCATTTGGGCGCGTTATTAAAATGTTCGATCGCCTTTATTTTGTTTTGCGCCGCGTCGTATCCTCCCTGCGCGGTCGACTTTTTAGTTAATATATCGCTTTGGTTTTTAAGATTTATTTTATCCACCCAATTAGCGATATCGCTTTCAAGCGTATATTCAACTTGAACCTTATGCCCGCCATGACTGCCTTCTATCTCCTGCGCGTACACTACTACCAAAACGCCCTTTGTTAGCGCGGCTATATCTTTAGCGTTCAACGCGTTATGCTTTACGATAGCTCTCGAGGCTATGTAAGTCTGTATCTCCTTGGTAATCGCAACTCTGGCTTTTAGTAAAAAATTTTCGTCAAGTATTCCGGACATGTAAGGCGAATCCGCAACTTCGCCTTTTGCCATAAGCTCTTTCGCCTCGTCGCCGATCTTGGATATATCAAGTATTTTAGCATAGCTTTTGACTTCGGCAAAAGCCAACGCGCAAATCAACGACAGTAAAACAAACGCTCTCATTCGATTGATCCTTTTCTATCTTTAGCTAAATGCCGACTCATTATAAGCTTTTCTTGTTCAATAAGTTTCAGCGCCAAATTTAAGTTATTGCGATAATCAAAAGAGTAGTTGAGCCTATACTTCTTACGGCTTTCCTGAAGGTTGAAAGGGTCGTTGCGGTTGTTGCGGTTGCGATTACCGCTTTCCAGAACGATTGATTGGGCGTAATTATCGAGCGCTTTCTCGTATTCGCCCAAATCTCTGTATGCGTTAGCGCGCAGGAAATACGCCATATCGTAGTCGCGATCGATCTTAATGGCTTGATTGTAGTCTGCGAACGCCTTTGCGTAGTCGCCAGATTGCATATATGCAAATCCGCGTTCGGCGTAAGCGGTTGTGTTATTGGGGTCAATCTTCAGCGCTTTACCGTAATAAATAATCATTTTATCGTAGAACCCGATATCCGAGTAAACAGACCCTGTTTGCATATACGCGTCGATATAGTCTGGATCGATCTTAATCGCCTGTACATAATAGGCTATCGCTTGGGAGTAATCTGGAGTACCTCTTTTATGATAGATTTCTCCAATATCGTAATAGCTTTTTGCATTGTTCGGGTTTAATTCTTTCTTCATATTAATAATCAGAATACTGTTAGTATAGGTGAACTTAATATTATCTTCGTTTAAGCAATTGTTTATAAGCCAACTAGCCTTAAGCGCTCTTTCATATTGGGGGTTTAATTTGAGCGTTTGATTGTAATCGGCGAGCGCTTTTTCATATTTGCCTATATTTCTATACGCGTTTGCGCGAGATGCGTATGTAGCGTCGTTGTCCGGTTCGAGTTCAATGGCGCGATCGTAATCGGCAATAGCTTTTTTGTATTCGCTTATATAATAATACGCGTCGCCGCGTTTAATGTAAGCGATAATATAGCCGCCGTCTAGTTTAAGCGCTTGATCGTAATCAGCGATCGCTTTCTTGTAAGCGCCTAAGTCGGCGTAAATATCCCCGCGCAATCGATACGCCTCTTTTAAGTCGGGGTTAAGCGCGACGGCTTTTGTAAACTCTTCAACCGCCGCCGTATAGTTCTCCGTATAGTTCTTATAATCGCAATCATCCTTCTTTAAAAAGCATTTAGAGGCGTTATTAAAATGTTCGATCGCCTCTATTTTGTTTTGCACGGCGTCGCGTCCTACGCGCGCAGCCAATTTTTTAGTTAATATATCGCTTTGGTTTTTTAGATTTATTTTATCCACCCAAATAGCGATATCGCCTTCAAATGTATAATAGACGCGAACCTTATTTCCGTCAATGCTTCCATACATATCGTGCGCGTTCACTACTACCAAAGCGGCGTCCGTTATGGCGGCTATATCCTTAGCGTTTAATGCGTTATGTTTTACGATAGCTTTCGAGGCTATATCGGCTTGTATCTCTTTGGTAATCGTGACTATGGCTTTTAGAAAAATATGCTTCTCTTTGGGCGTTAGGTAACCGTGGTAATTGGAGTTTGAAGCCGCAAGTTTGGTTTCGTCGATAAGGTTTTTCGCCTCGTCGCCGATCTTGCTTGTATCGACTATTCTATCATAGCTTTTAGTTCCGGCAAAAGCCAACGCGCAAATCAGCGACAGTAAAACAAACGCTCTCATTTGATTACTCCTTTTCTATCTTTAGCTAAATGCCGACTCGCTATAAGCTTTTCTTGCGCTCTCATTTGCGCGCGCCGGAAGCGGTATTTATGGTTTTAGCGAGGCGATTAATACGGTTATTATTTTTATCGCCGTTTGATTCAACTTTTTCCGCGCGCGAGGGACTATAGTTGATCAGCCCCTCTTTTTCTATATGCGCCAGAAGCGCCAGCGTTTGTTTAATATGCGAAATTTTTTCACGGGTTTCGGCGCTCTGCCAACCGAGCAGATACGCTTGCTGATAATCGTCCAGAGCCGAAAGATAATCGCCCATAGCCGCGTATATACCTCCGCGAGTATAGTGGGCATAAGCGGCGTCTGGATCGATTTTAAGCGCCCGATTACATTCGCCCAGCGCTTTTTTGAGGTTGCCGTAACGAAAATATAGGCGCCCGCGTCCATTATAGGCGGGAGCGTAGTTTGGTTTGATCTGAAGCGCGCTATTATAATCCTCTTGCGCCTTTTTGAAATCGCCAAGCTTATAATAAGCGTAAGCGCGTTCATAGTAAGACTCTGCGTCTTTGGGATCAATCTTAAGCGCTTCGTTAGCTTTTTGGATTGTTTTATTGCAATCTGAAAGCTTAAAAGAAATTTGCTCGCGATTACTGAAGGCGGTAGGGTGATTTCGATTAATATTAATCGCTTGAGCGTAGTCGGCGAGCGCCTGATCATGCTCTCCAAGCAGTTCGTAAGCGATCGCGCGATTGTTATAGGCGTCCGCATAGTTTTGGTTAATTTCAAGCGACATATTGTAATCCGAAATCGCTTTTTTGATCTTGCCAATAGCGCGATAAGCGTCCGCGCGATACAAATAAGCCTCTGCGTCTTTTGGATCGATCTTGAGCGCCTTGTCGCACGCGGCGAAGGCTTCGTTGTACATCTCTCTATTGACGCTTATTTTTGCTAAGCTTTTGAGCGCGTCCGCGTCATTGGCGTTAATTTTAAGCGCTCGCAAATAGTCGGCGAACGCTTTATCGTATTCTTTTATCTGATTATATGTATATCCTCGTCTCTTATAGGCGTCGTCGTATAGAGGGTCTATAGTAAGCGCCTTGGTATATTGTTCAAGCGCCCCCGTATAGTTGCCTATCTTATAAGCCGCGTTACCTAGTTCAACATATTCGGCTGGCGTCTTATCGTTGGACTTTTTGAGCGTCAGTACTATTTGCGTTTCTTCGATCTGCGCGTCGTCGTCTGCGTTTTT
Source organism: Helicobacteraceae bacterium (assembly GCA_031282285.1). Classification (GTDB taxonomy): domain Bacteria; phylum Campylobacterota; class Campylobacteria; order Campylobacterales; family SZUA-545; genus JAIRNH01. Next base: position 1,512 of record JAITEA010000054.1, on the reverse strand, counting down.
ATCTAGCTTTTCCAATTCGGTTATTTTGCTTTGCAGCTCCTTGTTTTGCTTTTGCAGATTATCTTTTGCGGCGGCGGTTTCTTTGGATTTTAGTATCTTATCGATCTGCGCGGCGATCGTGTCGGTATCCAGCGTAGAGACGATCGTTAGCTCCACGGCAAAATTATTGCCGTCCATAAATCGCTTTTCGCTTTTAATCTCCGTTTGCAAAATAGCGGTAGATATTGCGGCTATATCCTCTTTGTCTATTTTGCCGTCCTTCAAAATCGTTAGCGTCGCAATATACTCGCCAGCCTCTCTTGCGATATCCGACTCCGCTTTTTTAATGGCTGATAGTTTTACGCTCTCGAGCGTTTGCGATCTGCTGAAAGTTTCGCGCACGGTTTTTGTATAGGTTTTTATCTCTCCAAAAGCTGGCGCGCAGAACAACAAACATATAACGAGCAACCTTGGTATGCTCAGCTTGTTTGATAGATAGTTAATCAAGCAAAATACCTCTTTCTCTTAGTAGATTTAAGCGATCGCAATCGCCAGATTCGCATGCGGCGCGCGCCTCTTTTGTTATCTCTCTAAGGCTCGCTTTGATCGCGCTCTTAAAACGCTCGCCAAAAAGTCCTACGACCGCCGCCATCGCTTCAGAATCCGAATGTAAGTATTCAGAGCTGAATCCAAGTATGGTGAACAAATCATCGCATTTGCCCAATTCGCAGGCTTTGACTAAATCTTTGGCGGCGCTTTTATATTGTAATCTGAGAGCGTAAACTTTGTTAGCGCGATTTAGATAAATATTGGGCTGATTAGGTTCAAGCTCAAGCGCTTTCTCATAGTCTTTAAGCGCTGCGTTATCTTTTCCAAAAGTAGCGTGCGCCTCCGCCCGTATCATATAATTTTTGCCGCTAGGCCGAATTTCGATAGCGCGATTAAAATCCTCGATCGTTTTCTCGCGCTGCGATAATGACCAATAAGCATATCCGCGCGATATATACGCCTCATCCATATTAGGATTGGCTTTAAGCGCTTTTGTATATAGCGCGATTGCCGCATTAAATTGATTCATACCTTTTCTATATAGAGCTTCATCGGTCATCTTGATATATCCGCTAGTGTTATCTATCGCAAATTTATACGCTTCTTCGCCCTGTTCGTAATAATCAATCGCCCTTTGCCGGTTGGTTTCGTCTATGCGCTCGGCGATAACGGTTAGCGTTTTTTTAATATAGGCTATTGTCTCCGCCTGATCTTTTGCCGCGGCGTACTCTTGGCGCACCAGCTCTTTTTGCTCGTCCGTCTTTGCGTTGGCGTTTTGCTTCTCTAGCTCCGCCAATCTTTTAAGCAGCGCTTCATTTTGCTTTTGCAGACTGTTGATCGCCTTTAGATTCTCTTGTGATTTCAGTATGTTTGCGATCTGTTCGTTGATCGTGTCGGTATCTAGCGTAGAGGCGATCGTTAGCTCTATGGCAAAATTATTGCCGTCCATAAATCGCCTTTCGTTTTTAACCTCCGTTTTCATAA
>JAITEA010000209.1 GCA_031282285.1 Helicobacteraceae bacterium | reverse complement strand
AACGCAAGCGCTATCTTAATACAATATCAAATGCGTTTTTTGATTACGGGGCATACCGGTTTTGTCGGCGCTTGGACGGCGCTGTTTTTGCGCGAGCTTGGGCACGAGGTTTGCGGATTGTCGCTGGAGCCGTATATCGGCGAGAACGGCGAGCGCGGTTTATACGATCTGGCGCGGTTAAACGAATTGTTTAAGGCGGATTTGCGGATCGATATACGCGATTTTGAGGCGCTTAAAGCGGCGCTGAAGCGGATGCGCCCCGATTTTGTCTTTCATTTTGCCGCGCAGCAACTTGTGCGCGAGAGCTTCCGCCAGCCTCGCCTGACCTTTGAAACCAACGCGATGGGAACGGTTAATATTTTGGAGGCGATCGGCGGCGCGGTCGGGATAAAAGGCGCCATCGTCGCCACGACCGATAAAGTGTACAAAAATATCTCGCATATTTGGGGCTACCGCGAGAACGATCCGCTTGGCGCCGACGATCCGTTAAGCGGTTCAAAAGCCGCGTGCGATCTGATAGCGCAAAGCTATATCGCCCGCGCCGACTACCAAACGCCAATCGGGATCGTAAGATCGGCAAATCTGCTAGGCGGCGGCGATAACTGCAAGGAGCATCTGATAGTCGATCTGATCGGCGCGTGTAAAAGAGGCGTCGCGGCGAAACTGCGAAATCCAAACGCCGTCAGAAGCTGGCAGCATGTTTTGGATTCCATCAACGGCTACTATCTGCTCGCCTTGCGCCTGATCGACGGCTCTTTGCCGGAGGGCGCGAAAGACGGCGCGTTCAATTTCGGAGCGAACTCCGACAGCTTTGACAGCGTCGGCGGCGTGGCGACCAAGATTGTCGAGCGCTGGGAAGGCGCGATCGCGTGGGAGTTTGTGGGCGACGCGGAAAATATCAAAGAGGCGCTCACGCTTGGCATAGACTCCAAAAAGGCAAAGTTTTATCTGGGGTGGGAAAATAAGCTCGATCTGGATAAAGTTATCGACTGGACGGTTGGTTGGGAGCGCGAGGTATTTTTGGGCAAAGATGCGCGCGAAGTTACTTTGCGCCAGATCGCCGCGTATCTTAAGCTATAATCTTAATGCGCGCTAAGTTATACTAGCAAAATTACGGGAGAGGCAATGAAAAATCTGTTTAATTACAAAAACGAGATCGCCACTATATGGCGCTTAAAAATAGACGAAAAAGCGCCGATAAACTTTGATAGCGCTACCAAATTAATTATAATGAAACCGTATAATAAGGAGGAGAGCGGGCGATGACGGCAGCCGATTATATAATCGAATATCTGATTGCGCGAGGCGTTAAGCGCGCTTACGGCTACCCGGGATCGCTCGCGGGGTTTATTATGGACGCGCTGCGGAAGCGATCGGATAAGATCGCAAACCGCCTTTTATACACCGAACAGGCGTGCGGTTTTGCCGCGATCGGCGACGCGCTGACCAGCGGAGAGGTCGTATTGTGCTGGGCTACTTCTGGTCCGGGGGCGAGCAATCTTGTTACGCCGATCGCAAACGCTTGGCTTGATAGCGTTCCGGTTATCTTTTTAACCGCCAATGTCCATACCGCCGACTCGCGCGAAAAACTAAACTGCGCCGCGCTAAGGCAAAACGGCAATCAAGAGCTTGATATTGTGTCGATAACGCGATCTATTACAAAGTTTGCCGCAAGAATCGACGATCTTGGCGCCGTAAAAACGACGCTCGATCGCGCGTTTGAAGCGGCGATAAGCGCTCGTAAAGGACCGGTTCTTATCGATCTGCCGATCGACATTTCGCGCGGAGCGGTAGAGCCGTTTAGCGCCGATTTTGCCGCGTCGCGCAAAGCGGAGGCGAAGGATAAGTTGCAATCGATCGAAAAGGCGATCTTGAGCGCCAAAAATCCGCTGATTGTCTGCGGCGGCGGGATTCGCTCGGCTTTAGTAGAGGAGAGCTTTTTGGCGTGGCTTGCCGATATACGCGGGCGAAAATCGGCGCTGAAAGCCGTCGCGACACTGCGCGGCAAGGATTTATTGGCGGCGGACAATCCGCTCAATTTCGGCGTTATCGGCGTATGGGGCGAGGAGAGGGCAAACGAAGCGATCAAAACAGCCGATCTAATCGTCGCGATCGGCAGCCGTTTAGCCAATAGGCAGTTGGCGGCGTTTGGCGGCGCGCTGGCTTGCGAGGTTATCCGCGTCGATATTGACGCCGCGGAGTTTGCAAGAGGCGTAACAAGCGCCAAAACGACCGACATAAACGCCGATCTAAGCGATCTGTTCGCGCCCGCCGCCGCCAAAGCGCCAAAGCGCGTTATCGTCTCCGACGTGGGGCAGAATATGTGGCGCGTAGGGCGCGAGATTGGCGTCAAAGAGGGCGATCGGATACTTTTCAGCGCGGGGCTTGGCGCGATGGGCTTCAGCCTGTGCGCGGCGATCGGAGCGCATTACGCCGCGCCCGATGCGGAAATTATCGCCTTTTGCGGCGACGGCGGTTTGCAGATGAGTATCGAGGAGCTGCATTTTCTCGCGCAGCGCCGCGTACCAATCGCGCTGATCGTGCTAAATAACGGCGCGCTGGGTTTGATTCGCGCTTTTCAGGAGCGCAACTTTAACGGCGCGTATTTCTCCACGACAACCGAAACGGGCTATACCGCGCCCGATTTCGAGGCTTTAGCAAAAGCTCACGGCATAGACTATCATCTCTTTGACGGCGATCTCGAGCGCTCCGGCGACAAAGGGCTACACGCTTTGATAGAACTTGCCTCGCGTCTGCGAAAATCCTCGCGTTTGCCGTTTATAATCGAGGCGCGGGTAAAGCCGATCTATCCTTAAGCGCGGCGCGGCAATTAACGACGGGCGCGTTCAAAAACCGATCGCGATCCGTAAATCGTGAGACTTCGGGCGGCGCGCCCTAGAGATATTAACTTAAATCTTGGCTGTTCGGACAAAGAGGGCGAGCTAGAGTTTGCCATTTATGGCGATTTAAGCAGCTGCGATCCTGAGGCAATAGAGCTTCTACGCCAGCGCGGACGCGATTTCACG
>JAITEA010000206.1 GCA_031282285.1 Helicobacteraceae bacterium | reverse complement strand
CGCGCTTTAATCTTGTCTTAAGAGTAGATCGGGTAGAGTAATTTTGAGAATCCAATTTCAGAAAGGCTAACAATGGCAGTCAAGATTACCGATTTGTGCATCGCGTGCGGAGGCTGTATCGACGAATGCCCCGTAGGGGCGATTGTGGACGATAGCGACAATCCCGAAAACAACGGGGCGTACTATGTGTACCCCGACAAATGCGTAGAGTGCGAAGGTCATCACTCCACGCCCGCGTGCGCGAGCGCCTGTCCCACCGACGGCTGTATAGTCTGGGCGGAGGGCAACAAACGCGGCAAGGGCGCGGGAACGCCCGTAGCCTAAGCCTAGTTTCCGCGCTTTTGCTTGACGAAATAGGGGCGTCTAAGCCCGCTGTGGTATAATCGCGCCCCTATTTTCGGAGTAAAGCGGGAGTATATGGAACGAACCCTCTCAATCATTAAACCAGACGCGGTCAAAAAAGGCGTGATCGGCAAGATTATCGATCGCTTTGAGTCAAGCGGTCTTCGTATCGCGGCGCTAAAAAAGATAACGCTTAGCCGCAAAGACGCGGAGAGCTTTTACGCGATCCACAAGGCGCGCCCGTTTTTTGGCGATCTTGTGGATTTTATGACGAGCGGTCCCGTCGTCGTTTTGGTTTTGGAAGGTCAAAACGCCGTGGCGAAAAACCGCGAGCTGATGGGCGCGACCAATCCCAAAGAGGCGGCAAAGGGCACGATCCGCGCCGATTTCGCCGATTCGATCGACGCCAACGCCGTTCACGGCAGCGACAGCGCCGAAAACGCGGCGAATGAGATCGCGCAGTTTTTCGGAGCCTTTGAGATTCATTGATGGGCGTCCCTTTTATAAGGGCGGGCGGGAAGCCTCTCGCCGTGAAGGTTCAGATTGACGGCGCGACGCTCGAGGGCGAGCTTAGCGCGGGCAAATCGAACTTGACGCGTTTAAGCGGCAGGCTGAGCGGCAAGATTAGGCTAAACTGCGATATCTGCTTGAGCGTTTACGAACGCGATCTTGACGAGAATATAGAGGCGTTAATCAGCGACGGCGTTTACAAAGGCGACGGCGAAGAGGTGTCCGAAGCGGTGATCGAGCAGAGCGGTTTCATAGATTTAGAAGAGATTTTGCGCGGCGAGATCGCCTCGATCGAGTGCGATTATCACCGTTGCGATAGTTGCCAAAAGCGTTAAAACCAAAAGAAGGAGTCTAATATGGCTGTACCAAAGCGACGGGTTTCTCATACCAGAGCGGCAAAGCGCCGCACCCACTACAAACTGACGCTGAAAGCGCCCGTTAAATGCAAATGCGGCGCGTTCAAACTGCCGCACCATATCTGCCCATCCTGCGGCGCAAAGTAAAATGAGCAAGGTTAGAGTCGCGATCGACGCAATGGGCGGCGATTTCGGCTGCGAGCCGATCGTCGCGGGGGTCGCGCAGGCGCTTGAAAGCGCCGATTTCGAGGCGATCTTGGTCGGCGATAAAGCCAAAATCTTAGAGCGGCTACCGGCTAAGTTTCACGATCGCGCGATTATTGTCGAGGCAAGCGACGAGATCGCTATGAGCGATCAAGCCACCGACGCGCTTAAACGCAAAGAGAGTTCTATCTACAAAACGGTCGATCTCGTCGCCAAAAAATCAGCCGACGCCGCGGTTTCCGCCGGACACAGCGGCGCGACGATGAGCCTTGCCACGCTCAAGATCGGGCGGCTAAAAGGGGTGTCGCGTCCGGCGATCGCCACCTTGATGCCCACCTCTGTGGCGGGCAAACACACGCTTGTGCTGGATGTGGGCGCGAATGTAGATTCCGAGCCTAAGCACCTCTTTCAGTCGGCGATTATGGGGCACGCGTACGCCTCCAAACTGCTCAAAATCGACGATCCCAAGGTGGCGCTGCTTGCCAACGGCGAAGAGGACGGCAAGGGCGACAAGCTGGTCAAAGAGAGCTTCGAGCTGCTTAAACAGGCGCGATCCAAAGGCTTCAACTTCGTAGGCAACGCCGAGGGCGGCGACATTTTCAACGGACATTTCGACGTGATCGTGTGCGACGGCTTCGTGGGCAATGTGTTGCTGAAAACCAGCGAGGGGCTGGCGAAGGCGATCGTGGAGGCGATTAGGCAGAATGTGAAAAAATCGCCGCTTGCCATACTTGGCTACCTGCTGATGAAACCGGCGTTCAGGGCGCTGAAAAAGAGTATGGATTACGACGAGTACGGCGGCGCGCCGCTTGTGGGCGTTAACGGCTCGGCGATCATCAGCCACGGCAAAAGCACGCCCAAGGCGATCAAAAACGCCTGCCTTACCGCCATCTCCTACATAGAATCCAATGTGAACGCGCTGATTTTGAAAAATCTTGAGAGATTTTCGCCCAAACCCGAGCCTTCCAAAAACGCTCAAATTGTTGATGGCGAGGACGCAAAACCGGCGCAAAGCGCGGGCGCTTCGCAAGGCGACAAAGGCGGCGTTTGAGCAAAATCTACGCTTCAATGCTATCGATCGGCGCGTATTCGCCCGAGAAACGGCTGACTAACGCCGATCTCGAAACGATGGTCGATACCAGCGACGAGTGGATCGTAAAGCGCACGGGCATTAAGGAGCGGCGCATCGCCGCGGACGATCAAGCCGCCAGCGATCTGGGCGTTTTGGCGGCAAAACAGGCGATCGAACGCGCCAATTTAACCGTCGGCGATATCGATATGGTGATCGCCGCCACGCTCTCGGGCGACTTTCTCTTTATGCCATCCACAGCGGCGGTGATCGCGGGCAAATTAGGCGCGATCAATATCCCCGCGTTTGACGCGCTCGCCGCTTGTAGCGGGTTTATCTACGCGCTCGCCACCGCCAAAGCCTATGTGGAATCGGGTATGGCGAGCAATGTGCTGATCGTGGGCGCGGAAGCCTCCAGCCGCTTTATGGACTACTCCGATCGCTCCGTGTGCGTGCTGTTTGGCGACGGCGCGGGCGCGGCGGT
>JAITEA010000163.1 GCA_031282285.1 Helicobacteraceae bacterium | reverse complement strand
TTTGGCGTCGCGTCGCCGATCGCGTTTGTGGCGCGCCGTTTTACGCCGCCGCCGCTAAGCGCTAACGATCTGCCGCCGATCGATATAGCGTTAATCACGCACGATCACTACGATCATCTCGAATATGCGACGATTCGCGCGATCAAAGACAAAGTCGATCGTTTCGTAGCGCCGCTTGGCGTCGGGGCGCATCTGGCAAGCTGGGGAGTCGCGGCGGATAAAATAACCGAACTTGGCTGGGACGAAAATATTACGATCGGCGCTTTGACAATCTCGGCGGATAGAACGATCCATTACGGCGGGCGCACATTTGGCTCGCGATCTCAAACGCTCTGGGCAAGTTACGCGCTTTTAAGCGAAAGCGGCAAAGTTTTTATCAGCGGCGATTCTGGATATGGAGCGCACTACGCGGATATCGGCAAAAAATACGGCGGTTTTGATCTCGCTTTTATCGAGATAGACGGCTGGAACCCGGGCTGGCCTAAAACGCATATGTTTCCGCAAGAGGTTATGCGCGCTTACAGGGATATAAACGCCTCTTCGTTTGTGCCCGTTCATTGGGGGGTTTTCGATCTGGCTTTGCATCCTTGGAAAGAGTCGATAACGATGATCGCGCGCCTTGCCGACGAGGAAGGCGATATAGTTTTATTAACGCCGCTGATGGGCGAAAAACTTATCTTGGGCGAAACCAATACTTCGCGTTGGTGGGAAGCTATCGAATAACCGTTTGTCTATATAGCGATTGTCCGCGCCAGCGAGCGAAATATCGTTTTAATTTGCGCCCGTTTCGCAAGAACGCGCACGGCAAAAAGGCGTCAATCCGTCTCCGGCGATCGCGTCGCGCAATTTTTGAGCGCGCTTTTAGTTACGCCCGCCGCCTTAGCGCGCTGACGCTACAATCGCGTTTGTTTTGAAAAGGAAAACTATGAAACTTTTGATCAGCGCTTTGGAACCGTCGGCGAATCTGCATCTGAAACCTATCTTCGCGAGGCTTGGCGATATGCCTCGAGTCGGCGTTTTTGACCGCGAGTACGGCGAGCCGATCGTGGAAAGCAAGGCGTTTGGCGCGATGGGCTTTATCGAGGCGGCGGGCAAAATCCCGCTGGCGCGCAGAACGCTGAAATCGATGGTCGCGGCGGCAAAAGATTGCGATCTGGCGCTGCTGATTGATTCGCCCGCTTTTAATATCCCGCTCGCCAAAGCGCTAAAAAAAGCGCTGCCGAAGCTGAAAATTATCTACTATGTGCTGCCGCAGGTGTGGGCGTGGAAAGCGGGGCGCGTCGAGGTCGTTCAGGGCGTTACCGACGCGCGGGCGGCTATTTTGCCGTTTGAAAAATCGTGGTGGGCAAACTGCTCCTATGTGGGGCATCCGCTGATGGAGGAGATCGAGCGGTTCAAAGAGAGCGTAACCGACGACGAAATTTACGCCTTTTTACCCGGATCGCGAGAGGGAGAGATTAAACGGCTTTTTCCGATTTTCAAAGCGGCGGCAAAAGCGCTAAACGGCGAAAAACTGCTTGTCGTTCCATCGCATTTTGACGCGCAAAAGATCGCGGAGCTTTACGGCGATCTGGAGGGCTTTACGATCGCCTCTAGCGCGCATTCCGCGCTGCTCAAAGCCAAGTTCGCTTTTGTCTGCTCCGGCACGGCGACGCTAGAAACCGCGCTGATCGGAACGCCTTTTGTTTTAGCCTATCGCGCCAAGGCGATCGACTTTGCGATCGCTAAGCGTTTTGTGAAGTTGCCGTTTGTGGGTTTGTCTAACCTTATTTTTCACTTCGCCAGCCGTCCGCATATGCACCCTGAACTATTGCAAAACGAATGCACTGCCGAGGCGTTGCTTGAAAGCGCAAAAGAGGCAAACGCGCAAGAGTTTTTAACCCGATCGATCGAGCTAAGGCATATGCTAAGCGGACGCGAAACGCATATAGCCGATCTTATCCGCAGGCTTGCAGCCGCCGCTTAAACTAGCTTTTGACGAGAGGTTGCGCGGTGAAATTAAGTAAACATAAAAAGCCGTTGATATTGGCGCTGATATTTTGCGTGTTATGAATCGTCAATCTTATCTATCCCGCGTTTCTGCTCAAAACCTATTTCTATTTTGCTAACGAACAAACAATTACGCTTGAACGCTATCTTATATAAAGCGTTATTTGACTCTATAACGACTGTCGAATAAGAAAACAATCTAATCGCCACGCTCTCAACCGCGCGTAGCGATCAACCCAATCGCGCAAACGGCGCTTTAGAGCGGGCGCTAAAGTTGAGTGAAAGAGGGGAGGGGAAGGGGAGTTAGAAGCCAAATTGTCGGGCGAAATCCTCGCCGTACTCTTTAGGCTGTTTGCCGTTGATGGTAAAAGTCGAGTTTTCGTAGTGAAAGCGCGCGTAGAGCAAGCCGTTGTCGCGCTCGATAAGTACGCCTTTTTGCTTTAGATCGTCGAAATCGGCGAGCGCTTTTGGGTTGGGCAGATCCGTTATCGCCTCTAAATCAAACTCCAGTTCTACATCGACGATTATTTTTGTTAAATCCGGTTTTTTGATCGCCTCGTTTGTCTTGAAACTGCCGCGCGCCATAAAAGGTTTGCCGAGTCTGTGAAACTCGCCTTTCACGCTTAAGATCGCGCCTTTATCAAACAGATTATCGCTCATATTGGCGATATAGGCTTTAGGTAAATCTTCGTCGAGTTTAAGCTTTTTTAGCCGATTTTCAAAACTTTTAATCAGCGCGGAGTCAAGCGCGCCAAAGGTAAGCGACGCGCTAGGATCGTTAAATACCTCGATCTTGCCGTCGCTTAGCGTAAGTTTGAATTGTTTCGCGCCTATTTTTGCGTTTATGTTTCTTTGTTTATCGTCGCTTTCTACGCTAAGCTCCGAAAAATAGTCAAACAGCCGCGCCAGCTCCTTGTTTTGCTCGGCGATCGCCGCCGATTTGATCTCAAATTTGATCGTAAAGTCGGATAGGATCGATTGCGGCAGATAACCGTTCGCGCTTAGGACGGCGTCTTCCACGCTAAGCGTCGAGCCGTCTTTGCTGGAATGATACGAGATAGAAGGAAACAAAAACGCGAAATCGTAAGATCGCGAGATAAAGTTATGCGACGCTTTTATCCGCGGCGGCGCGAAGGCAAAGTCCGCGTCCAATTCGTCCGGCGCGTTCATAGTATAGTCAAGATTAACCCCGACAAGCGGCAGCATATAGGCGTTTCCGCTAATTGTCGTTTTTGCGGCGCCGCGCGTTTCGTTTGTATTTGACGCGTTATCGTCGCTAAAAGGCGCCAGATCGGAGGTTTTTACGATCGCGATATAAGGAAAACGATCCGTAAAAAACCATCCGAACTTATAACTTTGCTCGACGAATAGTTGCGTTTTGCCGTTATCCACGATCCCGATTTTCCGAACGCCGCCAAATACGCCGCGCTCGATCTCCTCGATCGTTACTTTGATGGGCGCCTCGCGCTCTTCCAGCCACCTGTTGGCGCCCTCTTCGTCGTAGTAGCTTATCGCCGCGTAACCGCCGGCAAACGGCGCAAACGCTATAACAACGCCGATTACCGCGATCGCGACGATAAAAAACCTCTTCATATTAAACCGCTTTCTTATTTCGTTCGCGTTAAAGCCCTCTGATAGTTACGCCCAGCAGCAAAACAAGATAGGCGATCCCTAAACACAGATAGGCGTGCGCCGTAAAAAACGGAATCGTCAGCGATCCGCCGACCAATCCTACAATGTGGCTTGCCACAGACAAAATCGCTACGATAAGCGAAATCAAAAACACAATCTTTGAAGGCGCGCTAAGCCTCATATAATCCTCCTTAAAATAAAACGCGCCGCCATTTTACGCCGCGCGGGCTAAATACGGCGCGCTATTTGTCGGTGATGGTCTGACCCGAACAGTTGGGAAAACAGAAGCGATAGCCGCGCCGCCTGACCGTCTCGATGGTGTTGATGCCAAGCGGTTTGTCCATTTTTTGGCGAATCTGATTGATCGCAACCTCGATCACATTGGGCGTAACCAGCTCCGGTTCCTCCCAGATCGCGTCCAAAAGCTGCTCTTTGCTGATAATCTGATCGCGGTTTCTCGCCAGATGCGTCAGCACCTCGAACGGCTTGCCCTTTAGCTCGATCTCCCTTTGCAGGTAGTATATCTTTTCCTCGTCGGGATCGATAACCAGCTCGCCCGCGTCGATCACATTGGTACCGCCAAAACGAAGCCTCGCCTCGATCCTCGCCTCCAGCAACCTAAGTAGCGATAGATCAAGCTCGCCGTCGATAAAGGGCGTCTGGCAGTAGTCGTCCGCGCCTTTGTTGAGCGCGTCGATCAGCTCCTCTTTGCTTGGGTTTTCGGAGATCGCGATCAAGGAAACCTGTCTGGTCCCCCTTTTTAGCGCGAGCGCGAGCGTGGCGATAGTCGGCTCGACGATATGCCAATCGGAGACGATCAGGTCGATCGACTCCTTTCTGCGCGCCTCCTCAGCCTCCTCCAGCGTTTGCGCGGCGACGGCGCTGTGGCGCGATCCGCGCAGTTTGTCGGCGAGAACGCGCCGGTATGTTTCCGACGAGGACAAGATAAGCAGAGACTTCACGGGCTGGTTCCTAGCGCGAATTATTAAAAATTTCTTATCATTATATAGATTTTTTGAAAGTTATGCAAGATTAAGGGCGGGCAATATTAAAATTAAACCATATTTCTGATATAGTTTAGAAAATAACTTTAAGCTAAAGGAGCGTAGTTTGGAGTCCTACTTCGGAGTTTTTATCCTGCTTATCTTAACTTTTGGCGCGTTTGCGGCGACGGTGGGGCTGTCGGCTTGGCTCTTTAACGCCCGATCGGCGAGAAACGATCTCAAGCTCAAGCTCTCGATCTACGAGTGCGGTCCAGAAACCTCGCTGCAGCCAAACCGCATCGGCTTGCAGTTCTTTCTGTTCGCGCTGCTGTTTATCCTCTTTGACGTGGAGATCATCTTTATGTTTCCGTGGGCGGCGGCGTACAAAAGCCTGATAGCAAGCGGCTACGGCGCGCTCGCCTTGGGCGGTATGCTGGTATTTTTGGGAATCTTGGCGATCGGATTTCTGTACGAATGGAAAAAAGGAGCGTTGAATTGGCAAAGCATCAAATAGACTATCTAGCAAGCGGCGGTCTGCCCATCGCGCTTACGACCGTTGATAAGCTGGTCAATTGGGGGCGGAGCAACTCGCTGTGGTTTTTGACCTACGGCTTGGCGTGCTGCGCGATCGAGATGATGGCTGCCGGCGGCGGGCGGTTTGACTTCGACAGGCTCGGGACGATCTTCCGCGCCTCCCCGCGTCAGGCGGAGGTGATGTGCATAGCCGGCACGGTGAGCAAGAAGCACGCGCCGTTCGTGCGGCGGCTTTACGATCAGATGGCGGAGCCAAAATGGGTGATCTCGATGGGCAGTTGCGCCAATACGGGCGGTATGTTCAACACCTACGCGACGGTTCAGGGCGTCGATCGGATTATCCCCGTCGATATTTATCTGCCCGGCTGCGCGCCGCGCCCCGACACGCTGATCTACGCGGCGATGGCGCTTCAGCAAAAGATCAGGAGCGAGCCGATGAACCGCAAAATCAGCGCGAAAAGGTTTGTGTAATGTTCAGACCATATACGCCAAAAGGCGACATACAAAAAAAACCGTATCACTCCGATCGGTTCTACGCGCCCAAAGAGATAGCCAAAGAGCCGATAACCGATCCGCTCGTCAAGGACGATCTGGCGAAGCTGGAGGCGGCGATCGAGGGCTGTAATAGCTTCTTTATGCGAAACGAGGCGATCGTCTACGTTCCCGCCGCCAAAAACAAAGCGGCGCTGACGCTGTTGCAATCGCTTGGTTATACGCAGCTTATGGAGCTGAGCGCCGTGGATTATCTGGCGCAACGCGGCGAGTTCGAGATATTTTACGAGCTTTTGAGCGTGGAAAAAAGCCGCCGCCTGCGCCTTAAGGTTATTATCAAGGAAAAAGAGACGGTCGAGAGCGTGGCGGACCTGTGGCGATCGGCTAACTGGTCGGAGCGCGAATGCTACGATATGTTCGGCGTTATATTCAACAACCACCCGCATCTATGCCGCATCCTTATGCCAAACGACTGGGCGGGGCATCCGCTGCTTCGCTCCTATCCGCTTCAGGGCGACGAGTTCGCGCGGTGGTACGAGGTCGATAAAATCTACGGCAAAGAGTTTAGAGACAAGATCGGACCCGAAAACCGCGACGCGGGCAGGATAGATCGCGGCGATACCAAAAAGTTCGCGCGGCTTGGCTACGAAGTGGCTTACGGCGCCGAACCCAAAGACGAGGTTACGCCGATCAAATATGTGGAAAAACGAACGCCGATCTTGTACGACGATTTTGATCCGCTCAAGCAAAAAGCGCTGGATAAGAGGAAGTAACTATGACGCAACTGCCCAACCGATTACAGCCTTTCTACGAGAATATCGCCTTCGAGCGCGACGACAATACGATGATCTTAAACTTCGGTCCGCAACACCCCTCCGCGCACGGGCAGATGAACCTGATCTTGGAGCTGGAGGGCGAACGGGTCAAGAAAGCGCGCCCCAATATCGGCTTTCTGCATCGCGGCGTGGAGAAGATGGCGGAAAATATGATCTACAACGAGTTTCTGCCCACGACCGATCGTATGGACTATATCAACGCCACATCCAACAACTACGGCTTCGCGCTGGCGGTTGAAACGCTGCTTGGCATAGAGGCGCCGCGCCGCGCTCAGGCGATCAGGCTGGCGCTCGTCGAGCTTAGCCGGATATGCAGCCATCTGTTCTTTCTCGCCACGCACGCGCTGGACGTAGGCGCGATGAGTATGATGCTCTACCCCTTCCGCGAACGCGAATACGCGCTTGATCTATTCGAGGAGTACTGCGGGGCGCGGCTTACGCACAACTCTATGCGAATCGGCGGCGTACCGCTGGATCTGACGCCGGAGTGGATCGCGCAGTGCAAGGCGTTTTTGGATCATCTGCCCAAACAGATCGAGATGTACGACGCGCTACTCAAAGAGAACCGGATATGGCGAATGCGGCTTGAAAATATCGGCGTTATCAGCAAGGAGCTGGCGATGAGCTGGGGGCTTAGCGGCGTAATGTTGCGCGGAAGCGGCGTGGCGTGGGATATTCGCAAGGAGCAGCCCTACGAGCTTTACGGCGAGGTCGATTTCGAGGTTCCCGTAACCGATACCGGCGATTGCTACGGGCGTTACCGTTTGTATATCGAGGAGATATGGCAGTCGATCAAGCTGATCCGTCAGGCGCTCGAGATATACAAAGATACGCCGCCCGAACTGATGGCGAACGCGCCCGAATATATCAGCGCGCCCAAAGAGCAGTTGATGACGCAGAACTACTCGCTTATGCAGCATTTCGCGCTGGTTACGCAGGGTATGCGCCCGCCAAAAGGCGAAATCTACAAGGCGACCGAATCGCCAAAGGGCGAGCTGGGCTTTTATATCGTCAGCGACGGCGAGCCGTATCCGCGCCGCGTCAAGGTCAGAGGACCCAGCTTCTTTCACTGCGGGTTGCTAGAGGACCTGCTGGAGGGAACGCAACTTGCCGACGTGGTGGCGATTATCGGCAACGCCAATGTGATTTTCGGCGAAATAGACAGGTAGGCTATATATGAGACGATTTGATCTAAGAGAGCTAAAAGAGGGCGCGATCGACAGAATAAAGGCTATTATCAAAGACGATCTGACCGAGAACGAGGCGGCGATCTTTATCTTTGAGCTAACCGATTTCGCGCTGGTTCAGCAAAGCGCCGACGCTGTCAGGGAGCTAAACTGCGAACTGCTCAACTCGCTTAAATACAACGAGGTCGATTGGACGATCTCAATGAGAAAACGAGGCGTTCAGATCGATGGTTAAGCCTTGGTTCAGCTCGTGGCGCGGCGCGATTATCGACAATCGCGGCAGACAAAACGACGATTACGAATCGAGCGCGCTCAAATTGCCGAGCGTGTTTGACGAAGATCGCGCCATTCGCGCCTTTATCGGCTGGGACGGCGTGGCGATCTTTGATAGCGGCGTGGATGTGGCGCGGCTTGCCGCCGAATACGCTCTGCAGTATCAAAACTATTCGCAAGCCTGCGGGCGGTGCGCCCCGGGTCGCGCCGGCGGGCGGATACTGTACGATCTGCTCGATAAGATCGCCAGAGGCGACGGCGAAAAGGCGGATCTGGAGCGGCTGAAATCGGCGTGCGCCGTTATGCGGCTAAGCGCCAAGTGCGAGATCGGACGCACCACGCCGAAGGCGATCTTGCATTTGATCGAGCATTTTCCTCAAACCTTTGACGAATGTATAACCTCGCGCAAAAAGAGCGCGGAGTACGATCGCGATCTGAGCGTGGCGGTCAAGATCACCGCGCCCTGTTCGGACGCCTGCCCCGATCGCGTGGATATTCCCGCCTATATCGAGGCGCTCAAAGATCGCCAGCCGCTTAAAAGCGTCTGCGAGACGCGCAAGGCGATGCCGCTCGCGCGCGTATGCGGGCGCGTCTGCCCGCACCCGTGCGAGGATAGCTGCCGAAGAAGCGCCTTCGATCAAAGCGTGAGTATTATGGAGCTGAAACGAATCGGAGCCGATTACGAGGACAAGCGCGGTTTGCATTTTGCCCACCCGTTCGAGGCGTTGCCGCCAACGGGCAAAAAAGTCGCGATCGTCGGCGCGGGACCGGCGGGGCTTACGGCTGGGTATTACCTTTCGCTCAACGGCGTGGAGTGCGATATTTTCGAGGCGCTGCCCGTAGCCGGCGGCGAGGTGATGGTGGGCGTGCCCGAATACCGAATGCCAAGCCAGAAGTATCTAACCGACATCAGATTTGTAGAGTCAAGCGGCGCCAAAATCCGCCTGAACACGCCGATCGACGCGGCTAAACTGCTGGAGATGGAGAACGAATACGACGCCTTCCTGCTCGCCTTTGGCGCGAGACTCTCCAAAAAACTCCACTGCGGGAACGAAAACGAGGCGCTTAGCGGCTACTGGGGCGCGATTAGCTTTTTGGATCGCGTGAATCTGTGGGAGAAGTTCAAAATCGGATCGCCGGTGGATTTTTCGGGCAAAACGGTCGTGTGCGCCGGCGGCGGCTTTACCTCGATGGACGTGGTGCGTTGCGCCGTTCGCGCCGGAGCCAAACGGGTCGTTATGCTCTACCGCCGAAGCGAGCGGGTGATTATCCAGAACACGAGCGAAGAGGAGTATCACGAAGCGCGCGAAGAGGGGGTGGAGTTTATCTTTCGCGCCGCGATCGACAGGATTGTCGATGAAAACGGCGCGATCAAGAAAGTCGTCTGCAACCGCTTCAAAATGCTGGAAGATCCAAACGGCGGTCGCCCGCGGCTTACCAAGCTGGAAGGGCAGGATTTCGAGATCGAGTGCGACTATGTGATCCCAGCCGTCAGTCAAGAGCCGGATTTAAGCCTTTTGCCGCCAAGCTGGGGGATCGAGCTGACCAGTTGGGGGACGATCAAGACCGACGGCAAAACCTTCGCCACCAACAAAACGGGCGTTTTTTCGGCGGGCGACTGCGAATACGGACCGATGACGATCGTAAACGCCGTGGGGCAGGCGCGCCGCGCCGCGAGCGTAATGCTGAACTACCTCAAAACGGGCGAGATCAAACGGCGCGACGACGAGATTATGGAAGATCTGCTGCGCGGTTTTCGCGTGTTTGACAAAGACGAGAAGCCAAGCGGCTATCTCGGCGGTTTTCCCAAAGAGACTTCCCGCAAGCTAAGCGCCGAGATCAGAAAAACAAACTACGACGAGGTTAATTTCGGGCTGACAAACGACGCGGTTTACAAAGAGGCAAACCGCTGTATGCGCTGCTACTATATCGCCCTCGCTTCTCTCGACGGCTAATTCTACATTCCGCTCAACCAGTCTCCCCCGCGCGCGCGAGTAACCATAGCCGCGCTCAAAAGTTTCGCAATCGGCAAATCTCCAAGACAAATTAACGCCTTCCTCCGCGATTAACGCCCCCTTCGGGAGCTTCGGGCGGAGGCTTAGCCTTCTATCGATTAGTCCCCCCCCGATAATGTGGTTTCCGTCATTCTTCTCTTTCCCCCCTGACAAGGGGGGATTAAGGGGGGTTTCTCCGCTTCACCATCCAATAAGGGGGGGGTTGCGTCATTTCCGCATAGGCGAGTATCCATCTTGCCAAACCTTCGGCTTGCAATCAATTTTGGAGAGCGATCTTTCTCGCTATTCCGCGTGGTTAGAAGCTTTGTCGGTAATTCTTAAGTTTTTGGATTAGTTGAAAGTTGACAGAATTGAGAAAGAATTGAAATACTAAAGCGTTTTACGAAAAAAGAGGCTTCGTTGGCTCTTTTTCACATTTTAGAATACGCCAAAGAAATCTTTAAGGTTAGAGCGCTATAATTTCGCCAGCTTTTGGTCATTAGTAACGAATATCGACGACTAGAGGGTTTGTTGATAGTCTCAAAGTATCAAAAAGCGTTAAACCCGCAAGGGTTACACTTAGACCCGATTTTTAGGGGATTGAGACTACATACCGGCTTGCAAAATGTCCACTTCGTGGAGTTACACTTAGACCCGATTTTAAGGGGATTGAGACTTGCACAATCTGTTGGTTCGTCATAGTCGTCCTGTTACGGTTAGACCCGATTTTTAGGGGATTGAGACTCATCCTCGCGGGGTTGTCCGCCTATGAGATCCAGTTACGGTTAGACCCGATTTTTAGGGGATTGAGACAAGAGAGATGAGTAGATCCTCAGCCCCACTCATGTTACGGTTAGACCCGATTTTTAGGGGATTGAGACTCACCACAAAGCCTTTCGGCTTGGCTCGGTTGGTTACGGTTAGACCCGATTTTTAGGGGATTGAGACAATTAATCCCCTCCTTCGTGAACATCCTATCCGTTACGCTTAGACCCGATTTTGAGAAGAAGCGAGGCGCTAAACCCCCCTCAATCCCCCCTTGTCAGGGGGGAAGGGAGAAGGGGATAGATTCCCGCTTTCGCGGGAATGACGAGAAAAGGCGGAGCGGGCGCGATCAGCGGGAAGGACGACAAACCACCTCCGCCCTTATCGGGGGGGGCGAAGCGGCGCGGAACGCGACGCTCGCATAGGGGGGCAATGCGATTTTCGCGTCGCGGGGTTTGGCGAAAGCGGGGGGTTAAAAGCGGCTTGGGGCGAGCTGGACTAAACCAGCTTCGTACAGAAACTGGCTTGGCGCGTAGTCGATCTTTTTGTAATTATCTCGCGCCGCGAAGGATAAAAACAGCGTTTCGCGCGCGCGGGTAACGGCTACATAAAACA
>JAITEA010000102.1 GCA_031282285.1 Helicobacteraceae bacterium | reverse complement strand
GGGAGGGAGAGGCGGGGCGGGGGGGCGATTGTATAAGGGGCAAGAAACCCCCCTCCCCTCTCTTGACGGAATATTTTGCGCGTAGATGGCGGGCGGGTATGCAAACAAGCGCTAATATTTGCGTAAAGCCGTATAGCGCATATTGGCGTTTGCCGGCAGAGTTCGTATCGCGCGGCTAAAGAGGCGCTTGGATCAATAAGCGTCGCTTTGAATGCACATTACGCGATAGCGGTTGGATTTGTGATCGACCAGATGCAAGCCAGAAGCAAAATCGTAAGCGTATGCGCCCTCGATATCGGTCTGATCGCTTGTCCAGTAGATATCTTTTTGATAGGGGCTTTGACCTCGCGCCGAAAGATAGGCGTCTTTGAACGCCGCTTCCATCGCGTTAAGCGGCGGCACATACGCGTCCAGCGCGCGGCAGTACTCCACGGCGCGATCCCAATCCATCAGTTGCGCCGAATCATGCAGGCGCATCTCCGCGCCAAACGCGGCGGATAAAAAAACGGCTAAACACGCGAGCTTTCTCATCTAATTCCCCTTTCAGAGCTTTGTCTCTCCCGCAACGGATCGCTCTATACCCGCTCTATACCGACGAGCGGCTTACCTTCCGTAACCGATCTTTCATCGCCAAAAAGCTGTTGAGCGAGCCGATATACGCCTCCGCCGAAGCCTTCATCGTGTCGATGTTTAGCCCGTGCCCCATTACGGCGGGCTTTTCGTCGTCGAAAACCACCTTCACCAGCACCCGAGCCAGCGCGTCCTTGCCCTCGCTCACCGCGTCGACTTTGTAGTCGAGCAACTGCCCCGAAAAACCGCTTACGCGATCGATCGCCTTAAACACCGCGTCGATCGTCCCGCCCCCGATTGCCGCGTCGGTAACCTCCTCGCCGTTTGAACGCCTGATCGTAACGGCGCTGATCGGCACGCCGCCGCTGCAGTCGGTAAGCTGCATATGCGTCAGCGTAAACTCCGCGGGCACATTGGCGCTTTCGCTGGTGAGCAGAGATCGAATATCCTCGTCATAGACGATCTTTTTGCGATCGGCAAGCTCTTTGAAACGATCGAAAGCGCGTTTGAACTCCTCTTCGCTAGGATCAAAACCAAGCTCCTGCAACTTCTGCCTGAAGGCGTGCGATCCGCTTAGTTTGCCAAGCGTCAATCGGTTGCGATCCAGCCCAATATCCTCCGCGCTCATAATCTCGTAGGTTTCGCGCCGCTTCAGCACGCCGTCTTGATGAATGCCGCTTTCGTGCGCGAAGGCGTTTTTGCCGACGATCGCCTTGTTTGGCTGCGGCTCGATCCCGCAGGTTTCCGCCAAAAGGCGGCTGGAGGCGTATATCTCTTTGGAGTTTATCCGCGTGTCCGCGCCGCCAAAGAGGTCTTTACGCACCCGAAGCGTCATCGCGATCTCCTCGAGCGAGGCGTTGCCGGCGCGTTCGCCAAGCCCGTTGATCGTGCATTCCACCTGCCCCGCGCCGCCCAAGATCGCCGCCAGCGAATTGGCGGTGGCAAGCCCCAGATCGTTGTGGCAATGCACGCTCACGACCGCCCTGCCCCCCACAAAATCCGCGATCTCGCCCACAAAACGCTGATAATCAAACGGAATGGCGTAACCGACGGTATCTGGAATATTGATCGTAGCCGCGCCCGCCTCGATCGCCGCGGCGATAATCTCCTTAAGAAACGGCGTTTCGCTGCGCGTGGCGTCCTCGCAGCTAAACTCCACATCATCGACCAGCGATCGCGCCAGCTTAACGGCTTCCACGGCGCGGCGGATCACCTCGTCCGGTTTCATTTTGAGCTTATGCTCCATATGAATAGGGCTGGTGGCGATAAAGGTGTGAATGCGCTTCAAACGCGCCGTTTTGAGCGCCTCTGCCGCGCGGAGAATATCCTTTTCCGTCGCTCTGGCAAGCGAACAGATAACGCTTGAGCTAACGCACTCGCCAATCTGCGTTATCGCGTCGAAATCGCCCGGGCTTGAGACGGCAAAACCCGCCTCGATAATATCCACGCCTAGTTTTTCAAGCTGCTTGGCTATGCGAACCTTTTCGGGCGTAGTCATAGAGGCGCCCGGGGATTGCTCGCCGTCTCGCAAAGTGGTGTCGAATAATTTAATCTGTCTGCTCATTGTGCCGAACCTTCCGTTTTCGCTGCGCGATTGTCCATAACGCCCGCGCTGGACCGACAAGCGCGTATATTAGCGCGATCAGCGCCAAAAACTCCGTTTGATAGAGATAAAACAGCGAGCATACGATGATCAGCGCGATCAACGCCCGCAGAAAATAGCTCTTTTGAAAATGCGCCTGCTTGAAGCTGGGATAGCGTATGTTGCTTACCATCAAAACAGCTATGATAACCGCCGCGATCAGCAGCGCCAACTTTGCGCCCTCTCCGCCGTTGTAGTTGATGCAAAGCATAGTCGCGCCGACGACAAATAGCGCGGCGGCGGGAATGGGCAGCCCGATAAACACATTCGGCTCCGTCGTGGCGCTGATCACATTGAAACGCGCAAGCCGCACCGCGCCGAAGATCACAAACAGCGCCGCCGCCAGAATGCCGAACCTGCCAAACTCCTCGCCCGCCGCGAAGTAAAAGATAAACGCCGGCGCCACGCCAAAAGCCACCACATCGGCTAGGCTGTCAAACTCCTTGCCAAACTGAGAGCTGGTTTTGGTCAGCCGCGCCACCCGCCCGTCCAGCGCGTCGAAGATCGCCGAAAGCACGACAAACCAGAACGCCTTCTCAAAAACGCCCTTAGACGCCGCCACGATCGCCAGCACGGCTAGAAACATACTGCCCGCCGTGAAAAGATTGGGCAGGAGGTAAGCTATCTTGAGGTTTTTGATATTCACCATTACGACTCCTTGCAAATACGCGGCGCGATTAGCTCCTCGCAAAACCCAGCGCGGTTTCGCCCGCTTTGACTTTCGCGCCGACCGCGACTTTGATCTCGCTCTCTTTTGGCAGCGCGAGGGCGACCTCGCCGCCGTAGAAAAAACCCAGCCTCTCTCCTAGATACGATCCGTTCTTGAAATTATAGAAGCGGCTTGATTTGCAATTTGGAAAGAGCGTAAGCGATACCTTTTCTCCAAGAATAAGGCTCTCCCTATGTTTGAGATAGCCCTCCGCGCCCTCGATCCCGTGCGAAACCGACGAGAAAACAGCTACGCTCTGAACGGGCGAACGGATCAGACGCGCGTCGAAAAAGCCCGTTTTGATCGTAATTCGCGCGCCCTCTCCCGCGCTCTCTATCGAGGCGATCTCGCCGTCGATCGGCGCGATAAAGACAAGCCGATCGCGCTCGTCTGGAATGCGTTCTAGATTGCGGAAAAACCAGAGGGCGTATAGCGTCGCGATCGTAAAGACCGCCGCCAAAAACTCGCA
>JAITEA010000051.1 GCA_031282285.1 Helicobacteraceae bacterium | reverse complement strand
TCAGGGGGGAAGCAGTGATCGCGTATTAGCAAGAAAAACCAACTTGCCCCATTGTCGGGGGGGGGGGGGGCGAAGCGGCGCGTAAGCGACGATCGTATAAGGAATTATCGCGGCGGGGACGGCGCGGGAAAGGCGCGATGATTGGTAATGGGAGCGCGAAATGACGCAATGCAAGAGAAGCGTAAATTGTGGAGCTTATCCAAATATTAAGCGTTTTCGCGTCACGCGCCTTGTTTTATCCGCAATTGAGCGTTGTTTCGCGTCTTGCGCCTTGTTTTATCCGCTTTGCCAGCATTGCCGCGCCGCCGTCTTGCCGCGGTTGGGGCGCTTTGTTTTTCAAACCTTGACAATACTAGACTAAAGTTGTATAATTGAATTAGCAAAGTTTCGCTATGAGCGCTAAGAACTTACAGAAAGGAGAGCCGATGCGCGCCAAAGATACGCGTCAAGAGATACTAAACGCCGTCGTTTATAGCTATGTGCAAAATCCGCAGCCGATCGGTTCTATGCAACTCAAGGAGGCGATTTCGGCGGACTTGAGCGCCGCTACGATCCGCAACTACTTCCGCCGTCTGGTGGAGGAGGGTTTTTTGACCCAACTGCACAGCAGCGGCGGGCGGATTCCGACCGATCTGGCGCTGAAAAGTTACTGGATTTCGGCGCTTGATCCAGACGGCGTCTGCGCGATCGACGAGGAGGCGATCGAAAACGCCGCGCGCGCCTACGGGCTTTACGCCCTGCTTGCCGCGCGCGAGCCAAACCGCCTGCTGGAGGTTACGAAAAGCCCTCTTGGTCGCATTCTCGCCGCCTTCGAGTTTGGCGAAACGGCGCTGGGCGCGAACGCGGCGATCGAGCGGCTGCTCAACGAGTTTTGCGGTTACGATATCTCCGATCTGATCGAGATCGCGCGAGCCAACCGCATCGACGCGCTCTACCGCGCTTTGATGGAGATTGAGCTTTCGCGCGTCAGGCGCTACAACGCCGAGGCGCTGATCGCTTACGCGCGCAGTTTCCGCGTGGATTTCGAGCGGCTCTACAACGGCGCGATCGCCCTTCAAATGGGCGCGCAGTTGCTGTTTGACTCGCCGCTGATGATCGCGGCGCACAAGGTAACCAATAGCCAAAAACCCGCGCTGCTCGTCGCGTTTGGAATGATGAACCGCAATTTTCTGGGGTTTATCAATCATATCAAAAAGGAGGATCAGTGAGCCAAGAGCGCGATAAACAAGCGTCGGAGGGCGGCGAGGAGGCGCGCGAAAGCGAAGCGATCGCCGCCGCAGCCGCCGAAAACGAACCGATCGAATCGGACGAGCCGATCGGGGAAGCGACAAAACAAGAGGATTTTGAAGCCAAATATAACGAGGCGCAGGATCGCTATTTGCGAGCTTACGCGGAGTTTGAGAATATAAAAAAACGGCTGGAAAGAGAGAAATATCAGGCGATCGATTACGCGAGCGAAGGTTTCGCCAAAGACCTTCTGCCCGTGATCGACGCGCTGGAGATGGCGCTAAAAATTAACGAGACCGATCACTTCGCGCAGCTTAAAGAGGGGGTCAATCTGACAAAGACGGCGCTGATCAAAGCCTTTGAAAAACACGGCGTGCTGCCCGTGGCGCACGATCGCGGCTTTGATCCGGCTTTGCACGAGGCGATTACGCAGGCAAACGACGAGGCGCTGGAGGACGACGCGATAGCGCAGGTACTTCAGCAAGGCTGGCGCTACAAGGAGCGGCTGCTGCGCCCGTCGCTGGTTTCAGTAAACAAAAGGAGTTAAAATGAGCAAGGTTTTAGGCATAGATTTAGGTACGACCAATTCGTGCATGGGGGTTTTTGAAGCCGGCGAAGCGAAGATTATCCCCAACAAAGAGGGCAAAAACACCACGCCGAGCGTCGTGGCGTTTACCGACAAGGGCGAGGTTCTGGTGGGCGACAGCGCCAAACGGCAGGCGATCACCAACCCCAAGAAAACCATCTACTCGATCAAGCGGATTATGGGCTTGATGATGAACGAGCAAAACGCCAAAAGCGCGCGCGAGAAGGTGAGCTACAGCATCGTCGATAAGGGCGGCGCGTGCGCGATCGACGTGGACGGCAAAATCTACACGCCGCAGGAGATTTCGGCGAAAGTGCTGATGAAGCTCAAAAAAGACGCGGAGGATTTTTTGGGCGAAACGATTACCGACGCGGTGATCACCGTGCCCGCGTATTTCAACGACGCGCAGCGCAAGGCGACCAAAGAGGCGGGCGTGATCGCGGGGCTGAATGTATTGCGGATTATCAACGAGCCGACCGCCGCTTCGCTTGCCTACGGGCTTGACAAGCAAAAAGCCGAAAAAATCCTCGTCTATGATCTGGGCGGCGGCACATTTGACGTAACGGTACTCGATGTCGGCGACGGCGTTTTCGAGGTGCTCTCCACCGACGGCAACGCCTTTTTGGGCGGCGACGATTTCGACAACCGCGTGATCGACTGGCTCGCCGAGGAGTTCAAAAAAGAGAACGGCATCGAGCTGAAAAACGACAAAATGGCGCTTCAGCGGCTCAAAGACGCCGCCGAAAACGCGAAAAAAGAGCTATCCAGCGCGACGGAAACCGAGATCAACCTGCCGTTTATTACAGCCGACGCGACGGGACCAAAGCACCTTGTAACCAAGCTAACCCGCGCCAAGTTTGAGGCGATGATCGACGATCAGATCGCCGAAACGCTTACGCATATCAAGAACGCGCTAAAAGACGCGGGCGTGGGCAAAGAGGCGATCAACGAAGTGGTGATGGTGGGCGGATCGACGCGCATTCCCAAAGCGCAGGAGGTGGTCAAAAACTTCTTCGGCAAGGACCTGCACAAAGGGGTAAATCCCGACGAGGTGGTCGCGGCGGGCGCGGCGATTCAGGGCGGCGTGCTGCGCGGCGATGTAAAAGATGTACTGCTGCTGGATGTAACGCCGCTCTCTTTGGGCATCGAAACCTTGGGCGGCGTGATGACGAAGCTGATTGAAAAAGGCACCACGATCCCCGTCAAAAAATCGCAGGTGTTCAGCACCGCCGACGACAATCAGCCCGCCGTGAGCATTCATGTGCTGCAAGGCGAGCGCGATTTCAGCCGCGATAACAAGTCGCTGGGAATGTTCGAGCTTTCAGGCATTCCAGCCGCGCCGCGAGGAACGCCGCAGATCGAGGTTACTTTTGATATCGACGCGAACGGCATTTTGAATGTCAGCGCCAAAGATAAAGGCACGGGCAAGGAGAACAAGATCACCATCACCGGTTCGTCGGGCTTGAGCGAAGAGGAGATAAGCCGTATGGTCAAGGAAGCCGACGCCAACCGCGAAGCCGACAAGAAGCGCAAAGAGATCGTCGAAGCGCGCAATCAAGCCGACTCGCTGATCTACCAGACCGAAAAAACCCTGCGCGAAAGCGGCGATAGCGTAAGCGCGGAGGACAAGGGCAAGATCGAGACGGCGATCGCCAACCTCAAAGAGGTTATCGCCAAAGAGGGCGCGAGCAAGCAGGAGATCGACGACAAGATCAAAGCGCTTACGGAGGCAAGCCACAAACTCGCCGAAGCGATGTACAAAAAGCAATCCGCCGATCAGGGCGGCGCCAGCGGTTCTGCCGGTTCTGCCGGCGGCGGCAAACCCAAACAGGACGATGTGATCGACGCCGAAGTCGAATAATCTTTCGCCGCCGCGACCCAGATCGCGGCGGTTATAACTAACGCTCCGCCACTGCGCTACGCCCCCCCCCCCCCTCCCATCCGACAATGGGGGAGTGTCTCGTCATTCCCGCGACGGAGCAATAGACGCAAAGCGGCGTTGATTGCGGAGGAAGGCGGGGATCCATCTTGTTCCCCCCCTGATAAGGGGGGGGTTTCTTTCGCACGCTATGTGAGCGTAGCTTACGCTCCTCTTCCTTCGCGATTCCTCGCTTCCTTCGGGAGCTTCGGTCGGAGGCTTTGCCTCCTATCGCTTCGCCTCCTCCCACCTCCCCTTAAGCGAGTGTCGCTC
>JAITEA010000040.1 GCA_031282285.1 Helicobacteraceae bacterium | reverse complement strand
AGTATTGTGTCATTCCCGCGCAACGATAGCTTGCGAAGCAAGTGGCGAAGCGGCGCTCGCATACTTTGCGGAGGGAGGGTATCGCGTAGGCAGGCGGTAATCCTCTTGCCAAACCTTCGCATTCCGATCAACGCTCGCTTATCTTTTCTCTTTCTTGCTTTCTTTGCCGCCATTGGGGTCCCCGAAACGACTTGCCCGTTTTGGTGCAAGAAAGTTAGCAAGATAAAGAAACCGCGCGCTTTGAGCCTTTAATCCTTATATCTCGCTTTTTCGCGTAGCGCGACCATTCCCCTGTTTACGCTTCGCTTCGCTCGCTAACGGTAATAGCTCGCGTAAGCCTCGCGCGCCGCTTCCCCATTCCCCTGTTTACGCTTCGCTTCGCTCGCTAACGGGGATACCCCTTCGTCGCGCTAGACGCTCAATACGCGATCTAAAAGAGCGGCTCAAGGCGAGGAGAGTGAGGGCGAAGCGGAGCGTAGCAACGCTCTGGATTCCCGCCTGCGCGGGAATGACGGGTAGGAAGCGCAAAGCGCGAAGGCAGGCACGCGTCCAAATGCAAAATTTGAAAACCCCTTTATCGTGGGGGGGGGGTGGCGGAGCGACGATCGCAGTATGGGAGAGAGAACCCTCCCCCTAACCCCCCTTATCAGGGGGGAAGCGGCGCGTAGCAACGCTCGCAGTATGGAGATGGATACCCGCCTTGCGCGGGAATGACGATTTGCGCAGATTTAACGCTTCGTTGCGGGAATGACGAGAAACTCCCACCCTAACCCCCTTATCGGGGGGCGAAGCGGAGCGTAAGCTACGCTCGCGTAAGGAACAAGATGGATTCCCGCCTGCGCGGGAATGACGGGGTGATGAGAAAGCGGCTCAAAATGGCGGCGCAAAGATGGATTCCCGCCTGCGCGGGAATGACGGGGGGCGGGGGGGGGCGATTAGCCGACGGAATCGCGTCCGGCGGCGTATGGGATCAGCGCCATATGGCGCGCGCGCTTGATAGCGACGCGGACTATATCCTGCGCGATCTTGCCGTTGCCCGTTAAGCGGCGCGGCATAATCTTGAACCGTTCGCTTAACGAATGCTTAAGCAGATGAATATCCTTGTAGTCGATAAACTCTATCTTCGCCTCGGCGTATTTGCAGTGGCGCTTAAAAAACTTGCCTTTCTCAGCCATTGTCTTTCCTTAAAATGGTATCTCTTCGTCTTCGATCTCGACGCGTGGAGTAGCCGCCGCGGGCGGTTGGTTATACGCGCTTGTCTCTCGCGGCGGAACGCTCTGCTGCGGCGCGCTCTGCCTTGGCGGCGGCGGAGGCGCCTGAAAGTCGTCGCCGCCGTAATAGCCGCTTTGGGATTGATCGCCGCCTTCGCTCGGTTTTGAACCCAGAAACTGGATATTCTCCGCCGAAATAGTGTGGCGCGATCGCTTCTGCCCGTTCTGATCCGTCCATTGCTCCAGCACAAGCCGCCCCTCTACCAGCACCTGCCGCCCTTTGGAGAGGTATTGGTGCGCGATCTCGGCGCTTCTGCCAAAAGCGTTTACGTCGATAAACATCGTTTCGTCGCGATCGTCTCCCGTGTTGCGATCCTTCCAGCGGCGATTAACCGCCAGCCCGAACTTGCCGATCGCCGTGCCGGTTTGGGCGTAGCGCATCTCCACATCGCGGGTTAGATTGCCAATCAACAGAACTTTATTCAACACCTTTGATTTCCTCGTTGGCGTCGGCGGCTACCGCCTCTTCGGCGATCTCCTCGCCGCGCGGTTGCCGTTCGCGCCGTTCGCCGCCCTCTTCGCCTCGCGGGGCGCGGGGGGCGCGTTGCGGGCGCGGGCGGTATTCGCGGACGGTTTCGCTGAGCCTGTACTCTTTGAAAGGCAGTCCTTTGGCGCGATTTACCATATTTTCCCACGCGTCGATTTCGACTTTGGTTTCGTATTTGATGACGATAAAGCGCAAAATGTCTTCGGTGATGCCATAGACGCGCTCAAGCTCTTTATTGACCCCGCCGTCGGAGGTGAAATAGATTACGGCGTAAAAACCGCGCTCAAACTTCTTGATCTTGTAAGCCAATTTCTTGACCCCAAGCCGCTCGACGGCGACGATTTCGCCGCCGTTTTTAGCGATCAGTTCGCTGAAAAACTCAATCTTGGCGTTAGCCTCCTCCTCCGCAAGCGTAGGCTTGAGGATAAACGCCGTTTCGTATCGTTTGGACATATAGCTCCTTTTGGTCTTGTGCCCCGTTTTCGTCCAAAAAACGAGGAAGGTAAAATAGGCGCGGATTTTACAATAAAGTTGTTTGAAACCTAATCAAAAGCGCGTAAAGCGGCGCTCGTTTCTCTTTGGCGTCGCTTTGCTTGAAGCTAAGCTCCAGCGCGCTCAACGCCTCGAAAATGCGCGTCCATTGCGCGGCGTTGCGAAACTTGTAGGCTAGATTACGGCGCGACTGATCGATATCCTTTGGCAGCGCGTAACCCAGAAAATCCCGCGCCTCCTTGCCAAGCCTGCCCGCGCAGAAAAAGGCGAACAATTGGCGAAAGGCGCGGATTATCTCCAGCAAAATCTCCATCTCGTTGTCGGTTTGCAGCAGCAGCCGTTCAAGCTCGTCGTAAAACGGCTGTTTGTCCAGCAGCGCCGCGATCAGGCGAAAGCAGTCGCCCTCGCCGTAACCCGCGCCCACGAGGTCTATCAGCGCCGAACCGGTCTGATCGTATATCTCCAGCTTGCCCAAATCCGACAGCGCGAACGATAAATTGTTGTCGTTTATCTTCAGCAGATGGCGCGCCTGCGCGTCGCCAAGCTCCAGCCCTCTTTTTGCCGCCTCGCCAAGCAGCGTCTTTACCGCCTCGCCGACCTTCGGCGGATAAAATCTGACCGTAGCGTAAACCTCGCCGCCCTTCTCGCCCCTTTCAAGCGCGGCGAGCTTGGTTTTGGCGTCGTCCGCCTCGTAGATCAAGAGCATATACGACGATCGGTTTTTGCCGATCGTCTCGAGCAGCGAGGCGATAACCTTTGAATCGATCTTTTTATCCGTTCGGACGATCAGCAGCGCGCCTTCGTTGAACAGCCCTATCGAGGCGATATGAGAATGCGCCGCGTCAAAATTAAACTCGTCGTAGTAGAGCTTGGCGACGCTTAGATCGCTAGGTAGCGACGCGAGGTAGCGCTGGGCGTATATCTCGACCAAAGAGGGATCGCCCCATAAGATCGCCGCTCTGAGCGGCGCGGGGCGCGTCAGCCTCGACTCAAACTCCCACTGCTTCACGCAAGCGCGACCGTTACGCGGGCGGTAGCCAGATGCGCGGAGACGATAGCGACCTTGACCCGTCCAAACTTATGAAGCGCCGATTGTCCTCGCGGCAGCGGCAGATAGACGCGCATACCGCGAATCTGCGGATCGTCGATAATAACGACCGCCTCCCTGCCCCTGCCCTCCTCTTCCAGAACCTCGCCCTCCAGAACCAGCCCGATTCGTTCCGCCGCCCATCTCGCGT
This sequence comes from Helicobacteraceae bacterium, assembly GCA_031282285.1. Taxonomy (GTDB): domain Bacteria; phylum Campylobacterota; class Campylobacteria; order Campylobacterales; family SZUA-545; genus JAIRNH01. Next base: position 8,228 of record JAITEA010000040.1, on the reverse strand, counting down.
AGGCGCGATCGGCGTACTGCCACTCGATCTGCGCGACCTCGCTTTCCAAAAGCGTGATAATCGGCGCGAGCCTTTGCAACTCGGACAAAATATAATCCCTGCGCTTCGCGTCGTTGTTGATAATAGCCTTCAAAAGCCTGTGGAGCATAAGATCGGAGTAGCGGCGGATAGGCGATGTGAAGTGCGTATATTTGGCGAACCCAAGCCCGAAATGCCCCACATTGTCGTATGTGTATTGGGCGCGTTTAAGCGATCTGATCAGCATACGATCGACCTGTTCGCCCATACCAAGCGCCGCCGCCTCTTGCTGGATCGCCTCGATGGTGGTATGAACGCTTCTGGCTCTTTTGACGATCACGCCAACTTCGCTTAAATCGATCAGCAGCTCGTCCAGAGCGCGATCGCTGGGCGCCTCGTGCGTGCGGAAAATACCGAATGGAAAATACTCCGCCGCCGCGCAGTTGGCAAGTAGCATACACTCCTCGATCAACTGGTGCGAGATGGTCTCTTTTGCCTTGATCGTCTTTGCAAGCCGCAGGTTTTTATCGAGTATCAGTTTGATTTCTGGATTGGAGAAACTGAAGCCTCTTTTAAGCCGCTTATGCCTCAGCGCTACGATCAGCTCTTTTAGCGGTAGTAGCCAGCGCATAACCGCGGCGTCGCCCTCGTCTTGTTTGCCGCCGTCCAATAGTTCGTCGATGCGATCGTAGTGGTAGCGGCGCCTTGATCTGATCACGCTTTCAAACAGATCGTATTTTTTCACATTCAGATTTTCGTCCAGCTCCAGCCTGAAGGTAAAAGCAAGCCTATCGACATTGGGTTGAAGCGAGCATAGATTCTCGCTAAGCTCTCTTGGCAGCATCGGGATCGATTTGTGCGGCAGATAGACCGAAAAACCGCGCTTTCGCGCCTCTTTGTCGATCTCGCCAAACTCGCTTACATACGCCGTAACGTCGGCGATCGCCACGAACAAAACGCGCTTTTCATAATCGTAATAGATCGAATCGTCAAAATCTTTGGCGTCGATCGGATCGATGGTGATAAACGGCAGCGCGCTTAGATCGGCGCGGTTTGGATAGAGCGATCGATCCACTTCGCCGCCGTGCGCCTTCGCCTCCGAAATCTGCTCCGCGCTAAAGCGATCGGCGCGGTTGTAGCGCGTCAGGACAATCGCTTCGTCGATTTTGGGATCGTTTAACGCGCCCAAAACCTCCGCGATCTCGGCGTTTTTGCGATCGATCGCCACCACCGCGCCCTCTTGCAGCGCCTTTAGCGTCTTTTGCTTGACGCCGATATCAAGCTCGATCGCGGTATTGATGTCAAACAGCCGCGCTCGGTTGTTGATAAAATTGACATATGCGATCAGCTTCTCGCCGCTCTCCTGCGCGATATAGACGATCTTCGCCGCCGCCCTGCCCCGCCTGAAACCAAGCGAACGGGCTATTACCAGATCGTGGTGCGCCGCGTTCATAGTATCGCTTGCCTGAACCAGATAATCCCGCCCTCTGGCGGTCAAAGGCTGAAGATAGCCCGCGCTTTGCCTGCCCTTTTTTACTGTTTTGGGCTGTAGATACGTTCCGACGATCAGATCGCTATCAAGGCGCAAAAACGGGCGATCGGCGAGCAGTTTGGCTTTGATTAGCGTCAGCGCTAACTTAAGCTCCCGCTTATCCAGCGAACCGCTTGGAACTCCGACCGCGAGCTTTTGCAGCAGCTCCTTCATTTAACGAAGCTGTTGGCGGCTCTTAAGAACACCTCGCTGGAACCGCCGTTGCCCGCGACAAGTTTCGCCGCCGTCTCCGCGCTCGCCGCGCTGATGCCGTTTGGCGTCTCCACCGCCGTCTGAACCACCTGAAGCGCGAAGGCGTACGGACGCATCGTATCGTTGAGCGCCTCGGGATTTATCGATCCGCCGATCGCCTCGACCAGTTCGGGCTCGAAAAGCCAGTGGCTGAACACCGCCGCGCTCACCTCTTGATAGCTAACGCCGAAAAACTCCGATTCGGCTACGGCTAGACCATTGACCAGCGCCTTGTTGGCGAACGCTTCGGTTTTGCCCGTTTTGACGATCTCTTGCGCGATAATCAGCCGTCCGACGCCAGCCAGAAACGACGCCGGAGAAAGCACCTCGAGCATACTTCGGCTAACCTGCGAATACCACCGGATCATCAGCGCGTTTTGCAACTGCGATATATCGGCAAATCGTTCGGCGGTGATTCTATATGGGCTCATATCTATTTTCATCGTGCTTCTTACCGCTCCAGAGAGCGCGAAGCCGCGCACCGTCGCCATACCAAAGAGGCTGATCGCCTGCCCCAGCGTTTTGATCGCGCGCGAAAAACCGTAAAGCGGCGAATTGGCGGCTTTGAGAATATTTGCCGTAAGCATAGGGTCAAGTTCTATTACTTTAGTTAAATCGGATATGCTCGAGTTTGGGTCGCTGCATATCTGCTGCACCTTGATCACCGATTCCGGCAAAGGCGGCAAACTTTTAACGCGCGTATAGAGCGCCTCGTTCATAATCGCTCCTTATTAGAAATTGAGGCTCGACGCAATTATAGCCGTCTTAAGATATGGTTATCGGCTTATTTGGCGATTTAATTAGACCTAGCGCCGGCGCCGTCGCGGCTCGCCAGCGTTTTTATCACATTTTCAAGCGCCTGCGCGGGCATACCGTATTCGGCGGCTGCCTTGACCGCCTTTGCCGCGCTCGCCTCGCTCACGCCGTTTGGAAACTCGGTTGCGATCTGAACGACGCGCAAAGCCCGCGCGTGTTCCGCGATGCCGGAGTTTGCCAAAGAGGGGTCTTTGGAGTATCTGATAGTCTCGATCAGCGCGGTTTCAAAATGCCAGTGGGAGAAAATCTCGGCGCTAACCTCCTGATAGCTCGACTCCAACACCTCGAACTCCGCCGCTTCAAACCCCGATCGAAACGCGATCTCCTGAAACAGCGCGGTTCTGTCCGTCCTGACGATCTCGTTTGCCATAACAAGCCTGCCGATAGAAAACAAAAACGACGCTGGGGACAGCTCCTCTAATTTCGCGCGATCAAATATGCCGTACCAGCGCACCATCAGCGCGTTTTGAAGCTGGCAGAGCTGGACAAAACGCTCCGCGCTGATGCCGTAGGGCGAAAGGTCGGGCGCGATAGAGTTTTTCACTATGGAGGCTATCGCAAAGCCGCGCACCGTCGCCAAGCCAAAGAGCGAAACCGCTTGCGAAAGCGTCTTGATCTCTCTGGCAAAGCCGTATAGCGGCGAGTTTGCCGCCTTGAGCAGGTTCGCCGTCAGCATAGGGTCTTTTTCGATCACCTTGGTTAGTTCCGCGACGCTCCCCAGAGGGTTGGCGCACACCTCTTGAACCTTGATCGCCGTTTCGGGCAACGGCGGAAGGCTTCTTACGCTTTTAATGATTGACTCGTTCAATTTTCAACTCCGCGTGTGGAAAAACAACTTGAGGTATATTGTAATCATTTTACCTTTCAGCGCCGCAAGCGTAAAATCTTAAAATCAAAAAACCACCAAAGGACGACAATGGCGCTGACCGTATATTACGACAAAGACTGCGATATAAGCTTGATTCGCTCCAAAAAAACCGCCGTGATCGGCTTTGGCTCGCAAGGGCACGCGCACGCGGAAAACCTGCGCGACAGCGGCGTCGACGTGATTATCGGGCTGAAAAAGGGCGGCTCTAGCTGGCGCAAAGCCGAAGCGAAAAACTTCAAAGTTTTCGAGGTCGCCGAGGCGGTCAAACAAGCCGATCTCGTGATGATCTTGCTCCCCGACGAGAAACAGAAGGCGGTTTATGAAGCCGAGATCGCGCCAAATCTCAAAAAAGGCGCCACAATCGCCTTCGGGCACGGCTTCAATATCCACTACAAGCGCATCGTCCCCGCGCCCGATATCAATGTAACTATGATCGCGCCCAAAGCGCCCGGGCATACCGTGCGAAGCGAGTTTGTCAAAGGCGGCGGCATTCCCGATCTCATCGCCGTGGAGCAAGACCCATCGGGCAATACGCTGGAAGTCGCCAAAAGCTACGCCAGCGCGATCGGCGGCGGGCGCACGGGCATTATCGTTACCACCTTCAAAGACGAAACCGAAACCGATCTTTTCGGCGAACAAGCGGTGCTGTGCGGCGGCGTGAGCGCGCTGGTTCAGGCGGGTTTTCAAACGCTTACGGAAGCGGGTTATCCGCCCGAAATGGCGTATTTTGAGTGTCTGCACGAGCTTAAGCTGATTGTCGATCTGATCTATCAAGGCGGCTTAGCCGATATGCGCTACTCCGTCTCCAACACCGCCGAATACGGCGATATGGTGAGCGGACCTAGAGTGATCAACGAAGAGAGCCGCAAAGCGATGAAGCAGATTTTGACCGAGATTCAAAACGGCTCGTTCGCCAAGGATTTTATCGCCGAGGGCGAGTTTGGCTACCCCAGAATGCAAGCCGAACGGCGCAATCTGTTTAACAGCGCGATCGAGGTTACCGGACGCAAATTGCGCGCTATGATGCCGTGGATCGCCGCCAGCAAGCTGGTCGATCAAAATAAAAATTAAGGCGCGGTTAGCGTGAGTCAGGTAATAACGATAACAAGCGGCAAGGGCGGCGTAGGCAAAAGCACGGCTACGGCAAATCTCGCCGTGGCGATCGCGGAGACGGGCAAAAAGGTCGTGGCGGTAGATTTTGATATAGGGCTTCGCAATCTAGATATGATTTTGGGGCTTGAAAACCGTATCGTGTACGACTCAATCGACGCGATGGAGGGGCGGTGCAAACTAGCCCAAGCGCTGATCAACGACAAGCGCGTCAAAACGCTCTTTTTCCTGCCCGCCTCGCAAACGAAAGATAAAAGCGTGCTGGATACAAAAAAGGTCGAGGCGCTGATAGGCGAGCTTAAGCGCGAGTTTGAATATATCTTGATCGACTCGCCGGCTGGCATAGAGAGCGGTTTTGAACACGCGATCTATCTCGCCGACGCGGCGTTTATCATAACCACGCCCGAAGTCTCCGCGGTGCGCGACGCCGATCGCGTGATCGGCATTATCGACGCCAAGAGCAAAAAAGCTAAAGAGGGCGGCGAGGTGGTCAAAAAACTTATCATCAACCGCATCAAACCCGATATGGTCAAAAAGGGGCAGATGCTGAGCGCGGACGATGTGCTGCAGATACTCGCGATCGATCTTATAGGGCTGGTGCCGGACGACGAGCTGGTCGTCGTGGCGACAAACACGGGCGAAGTCGTCGTCAGAAATCCGAAATCCGAAAGCGGCGGAGCCTATCGGCGCATAGCAAGACGCGCGCTGGGCGAAGAGGTCGCCTTCGCGTCGCTGGAAAGCTCCAAAGGCTTCGGCGGCTTTATTAAAGGGCTGTTCAAATGAGCTTTTTTGGTTCGCTTTTCGGGTCGAAAAAAAGCGCGAATATCGCCAAAGAGCGCCTAACGATAACGCTCGCGCGCGAGCGCGCCAGCGCCTCTTTTGGTTTTATCGATCAGATGCGCGACGAGATTTTATCGGTGATAAAACGATACGCGTCGGTAAACGATATACGCATTTTCACCAACAAAAATCAGAAGATCGATCGTTTGGAGATTGAGGTTGATATAGAAAACGGCAAATGAAATTTCTCGCCCGCCATAAATATCTTCGCGCCCTGCTCGTATCGTTTCCAATATCCGTTTTTGTCGCTTTTACGGTCTGGAGCGTGGTAGATTATCTAACCTATTTCGGCGGCGCGGGCGAGCAGAGCGTCAAAGAGGAGATCGACGCTTTTGATCGCCGCCTTTTTGTGGCGCTTGGCGAGAGTTTGAACGAGCCGCTGGCTATCAAGCAGTTTCTCGATTACGCGCAGCTTCCCGCCGCGTTCGATCTGAATGTGAAAAATTCAAACAGCAACGAAATAATCTATTCATACATCAACGCTCAGCGATGGAAAGATCGCTGTTGCAAGGGATACTACTGGCGATCTACCTATACCAAAGCGAGGGGCGATTATACCTACATATACAGCTACTACGCGATCCCCAAGTTTCATGTGTCGTTTTTAAGAGCGATCAGCCTCTCGATACTGCCCGATCGCGTTCACGACGACAACTTTAGCTTTTCGGAATGGAGCGCCAACTTTAAAAACCATTTCTGGACGAGGAGCTTTATCTATTACGGTATGTTTATTTCCTCGATGATTATCTTTTTCGCGTGGTCTTTGCGGCATCTGAGCTACGGCGAACAGCGCGAGATCGCCTACGAGATGTTAAGCGAGGAGATGAAGCGGCTGGAAGCTAGCGCCAGCGAGGTGGAAACCTATAAGATGTCGCTGATCGAAACGCATAAAATGATCGCGCTGAAAAAGCAAGAGCTGGATATAAAACACGATATTCTGAAGCGATCGATAAACAAGCGCGGCAACGAAAAACTATTGCAATCGATCGACGATATAACCAAAGAGATCGTCGCGCTGGAAGTGGAGCGCGGCAGACTCGAGCGCGAGCTTGCCGTTATCAACGAAAACCTAGCCGAAGAGAGCAAAAACATACAAGATACGCAGATCGAAGCGAGAATCGCCGATATAAAGGTGGAGTTCTCGCGGCTGTTTGGCTCCAAAATGCCAAACGAGCTGATCGATCAGATATCGGAAGGCTACTATCTGTACGAAAGAAGCCCCGAATATATGTCGCAGATTATGCACGCTTGGTTCAACGGATTTGACTATCTGATCAAAAAACACGCCGAACCCTTCTGGAACAGGAGCAAAAAACACCTGCTGCTAGGCGAGGCGATTAAGATTCTGCGCAAAATATACGCGCCCCGCCAAATAGACTATTACGAGCTGAAAGCGGTGGTAAATATGCGCAATAAGTTTTCGCATTTTGAAAGCGACATATTAACTATGGATAATCTGCGATCGCTTAAATCGCGGCTGTTTGGCTACAAAAACACCGACGGGCTGTTTTATAAGCTCGTAAATCTGAAAAAATAATGGCGGAACGATTAGCGCAAATCCCCGCCGCTTTGTCGGCTATATATAATCCGCCCGCGGCGCTTTACTACGAAGGCGATCCCTCTTTGCTAAAGCGACCGCTTGTGGCGATCGTGGGTTCTAGAATCGCGTCAAACTACGCGAAAACTTGGACGAAAAAGATCGCCTCCGCGCTCTCAAAAGCGGGCGCGATCGTCGTAAGCGGCGGCGCAAGCGGCATCGACGGCGCCGCGCACGAGGCGGCTTTTCCAAACACGATCGCGATCTTGGCAAGCTCCATCGATATGGACGATCGCAAACATATAGCGCAGATCAAGCAAAACGCGCTGGTCTTGAGCGAATACGATCAAGGCGTTACGCCGCGCAACTGGAGCTTTGTCCATCGCAACCGGCTGATAACGGGTATCGCCGCCGCCGTCTGCGTTATGCAAGCCGAGCCTAAAAGCGGCTCCGAGGCAAGCTGCAATATCGCGCTGAAGCAATCCAAAAGGCTTTTCGCGCTGCCGCACCGCTTGGGCGAAAGCGAGGCGACAAACAGGCTGCTCGCGAGCGCCAAAGCAAGCGCGATCTGGAGCGAAGAGACGCTACTAAACGCGCTGGGGCTTCGCGCCGCTCCCGCGCTGAGCGACCCGCTGCTGCGCTTTGCCGCCGATCGCCCCTCTTACGACGACGCGTTGGAGCGTTTCGGCGCGCTGATTTACGAATATGAATTGGCGGGCAAAATAGTCGTGAAAGACGGAAGGATCGAGCTTGCCGACGCTGGCTATTGATCTTGGCTTAAAGCGGATCGGGCTTGCCTATTCGCCCGACGATAAAATAGCTTTGCCGCTTGGGGCGGTTATCCGCGTAAATCGCGATCAAGCCGCTAAAGCGGCGCTTGGCGTAGCGAAAGCGTACAATATCGACAGGATTGTTTTCGGCGTTCCGATCGGCGGCTCGTCGGAAGAGGCGATGCGCCGCCGCGCCGCGCATTTTGCCGCGCTTATCGGGTTGGACGCGCCCGTTTTTTACGAAGACGAGACAAACAGTTCGCAAGAGGCGGCTACGCTTGCGGCTGGGCGGCTGGGCAAAACCAAAGACGGACGGCTCGATTCGCTTGCGGCGCTGATTATTTTAGAAAGGTTTTTGGAGCGTAAATGCGCGGATTTATCTGGATTAAAATTGGTATAACAATCGCGCTGATCGCCTTCGCGCTAACGCAGGAGAGTTTCAGAAAGGTTATAGCCAATATATTTTTTTAACGCTTTCTTATCGCC
>JAITEA010000016.1 GCA_031282285.1 Helicobacteraceae bacterium | reverse complement strand
TATCAGCGCGCCTATAACGACTATGATCCACATTGGAGGCTCCTATTCGTTTATTGGGGTTGATTTTAGCGAGATTTTAATATTTCGCGTTAAGATCGACCGTCGATAATCTTTTTGGCGTCCTCCTGAACCTTGAGTATATTGGCGCGAATCCACGAGGAGTCCATCCACTCGATCGGCGTTACGGCTACGCCCTGAACGCGCGCCTCGAAGTGCGTGTGATCGCCGAAGGCAAACCCCGTAACGCCCGTAGTCGCGATCTGCGCGCCCTTGCTAACGCCGTCGCCCTGCGCCGCGCGGAGATTCGTGCAATGCCCGTAAAGCGTAAACAGACCAAGCCCGTGGTGAATAATAGGCATATTGCCATATACGCCGTTGTCCGAGGCAAATACCGTCGCGCCGCCGTTAGAGGCAAACACCGCCGCCTCTTTTACGCTCGCCAGATCGACGCCCAGATGATACGAGTCGCTGACCTGCCGTTTGTTGAGCGTATATACGCGCCGCTCGCCAAAGCCCGCGACCAGCTTGGATCGCGGCAGCGGAGCGAACGCGGCTATCTCGAAACTATCGATCGCGGGCAGTTTGCTAGGGCTTGTATATTGCTCGATCATTTTGAGGCTCTTGTTTCTTAAAGTTTCATTAACAAATATAAAACGATCCAAAGCGGTCATATTCCCGTCGCTGGCGCGAGGGTTGTGGCGGAAGTTCAGATCGTCCACTTTGCCCTCCAAAAAGTTCTTGGTAAGCTCGATGGACGACTCTTTGTAGCGCACGTCTTTGAGATACAGCGGAACGCGGACGCGGCTTTGATTGCCCGCCAGATCGCTCGCTACGACATAAGCGCCAAAATCGCGCTCGTTGATATCGCGCGCGATCAAAGCGGCGTAATAGCGCGGCTTGTAGTACTGCGCCACCGCGAAAGAGCGCCCGCTTTTGGTTACGATCTTAACCTCGTCGATATTGTCGTCGTAAGCCTCGAAGATCGCCAGCGCGCTGCCGCCGGATGCGATCGAGTAGGAGTTGGTTACGATATTGACGCGCGGCGCGTCTTTGTCGATGATCAGATCGACCCTAAGCTCCGCGTCGTTGCCGCCAAAGAAGTTCCACAAACTAGCGTCCGTCGCCTTTACGATCAGCGTGGCGCGATCTTTTGGCGAGGGCTTGTCGGGCGGATATTTCGCCTCGATAGCAAGCTCTTTGGCGTTGTTGGCGGCGGCGCTTAATAGCGCGATCTCCTCGTTTTCCAGCGCCAGCGTTACGGCGTAACTTTTGAGCGCGCGGTTGTCGGAGAGCGAAATCTTTAGCGGCGTCGAAGGATTCCAATAGAGCGAAACGGGCGGCTTGATCTCCGGCGCGCTCCGCTCGAACAACGGCGAAAACGCGACAAACAGCGCGATCGACGCGACCAAAACGGCGAAAAAAGCGATCTTAATTCTTTGACTTTTCTTAGGATTGTAGTGTCTCATCTACTCCCACCTTTCTATTCTGCAATTTACGGTTTGCGCGAGCGGATCGAGCGCGCCGATATAAGCGCGGTTTAGCATTCTCGCTTCGCTTGGCATTAAGGAAACATTCAGTTTTTGATTATACCGCTTAGCCTCTTGCTCGTTGGCGTAGTAGGCGACGCAGGTTATCTCGATCCTGCCGATAAAATTGTCGGTGTGGTTTATTAGCTGAAAGTTGGCGAGCAGTTCGTCGTTTTCGCCGCGAAACCACCGCAAAAAGGCGTGTTCAAGCGCTTTGGGCGCCTCCTCTTCTCTGGGTTTGACGGGATTGCTAAGCCCGCGAGAGTGCGCCCAGATCAGCACGGCGAAAAACGCGATCAAAAACGCGGCGGCAAGGACGATCTTCTTGCGCCGCTTCGCGAGATCAATTACCTGTTTAACCGAAATCATACCTCTTTCAGCAGCCTTTCTATGCGTTCTTGTAATTTTTTGGTCTCTTCCAGCGCCTCGCCGTTTTGATCAAGCTCTTTTATCAGCCGCTCCTCTTCGCTGGTTATGACTTTGAGCGCCTCTTCAAGCTCGCTCAGCAGCGATCGCATACTCGTCAGTTCGACTTTCAATTCCTCTTTTTTCATACGCGCTCCTTTACGAAAGGCGGTTTTTGTAGTCGGAATAGTCAAACCGCCTGACGACGCGCTCGTTTCCCGCTTGGTCGATCGCGACGATCGCGGGCAGAGGCGCGCCGTTGAAGGCGTTATTTTTAACCATAGTATAGTGGATCATATCCTCAAAAATAATCCTATCGCCAATCCTAAGCGGCTTATCGAAGCTGTAATCGCCGATCACATCGCCGGCAAGACAGGTTAAGCCGCCCAGACGATAGCTATATTTTTTCTCGTTCGGCTCTCCGGCGCCGCGGACTTCGGGGCGATACGGAGCCTCTAGGCAGTCGGGCATATGCGCCGCCGCCGAGGTATCCAAGATCGCTATCAGCCCTTCGTTTTCCACTATATCGACTACGCTTGATCGCAGATAGCCAGCTTGCCAGCCGACCGCTTCGCCGGGTTCTAAATATACCCGCGTTTTGTAGCGATCGCCAAAACTTCCGACAATATCTATCAACTTAGTTACATCGTAATCGGAGCGCGTGATATGGTGCCCGCCGCCCATATTGATCCATTTCATACGGCTGATATATTTGCCAAAATACCGCTCAAAATAGACCAGCGTCCGCTCCAGCGCGTCGCTGTTTTGCTCGCAGTGCGTGTGAAAGTGCAATCCGTCAAGATCGTTTAGATATGTTTCGTCGAAGCGCTCCGGCGTAACGCCAAGCCGCGATTTGGCGACGCACGGGTTGTAGATCGCGGGCGTAACTTCGCTGTATTTTGGATTTACGCGAATACCGATCTGCAATTTCGGATTTGCCGCTTTCGCCTTGTCTTTGAACGCGGCAAGCTGACCGAAAGAGTTAAAGATCAGATGATCGCTGTAAGCGGCGATCTCCTCTATCGTATCGTCCGTGATCGCGGGGCAGAAGGTATGAACCTCTTTGTTCATCTCCTCTCTTGCGAGTTTTGCTTCATAAAGCCCGCTCGCCGCCGCGCCGCATAGATATTCGCC
>JAITEA010000196.1 GCA_031282285.1 Helicobacteraceae bacterium | reverse complement strand
CTGATATCGTAGATGGCGAACTGTTTCGCCCAGCCGAAATGATCGTTGATATTTTCGCCGTCTTTTGTGGCAAACGCTACTTTCATAACTCCTCCTTCTGGTTTGGTTTCATTGCGCAGTACGCTGATCTTAACGCTGGTCTGCGCCATTATTTGCCGCCATCAATAATCTTGCGCTTCCCTCGTAGCCGATCGAAATATCAAGCTGCGATCCGACTCGCTCCCACTGCGGAAAACCCGCCTGCAAAAGCGGCTTGTTCAACCTGTGGCACATAGCCTCGCCGTGCGTCCCGCATACAAGCGCGTCCCAGCGATCGGCGTTTTGTTCCAGCCAGAACAACCCTTCGCATTCCCACTTGTAACCGCTGCGATCCAGCGCGCATTCGGGCGTCGGCGCGGCGATTAGGATTTTCGCGCCCGCCTCGCTCAGCGTATCGGCGACGGCGATAGCGTGATCGGCTTCCAGCGCGATCGCCACTCTTTGTTTGCCTAAGACAAAGTGCGTATCCAGCAGCATATCGGCAAGGCGCGATCGCCACCGCTTGATCTTTGCGCTTGGCTCTCTGCCGGAAAGCTCCATCAGCGCGGCGATCAGTTTGTCGCTCGCCCTCAAACCGCCCAGCGAACCAAACGAAAGCCTTTTGATATTGGGGTTTATCCCGCCGAGCGCGTCCAGCGGCGCTTTCATCGACGCGCCAACGGCGATCGCCGCGTACGCGCCGCCTATGCGCTCGATCGCCTCGATCGGCGTTCCGCCCTGCGTCATCTGCGCTTGCTTTTTGCCAAGATGCCCGTCGAGGCTGTCGCTAAGATCGGGCAGGGCGACGCACTCGAAACCGAAGCTCTCGATCGTCTCCTTGAGGCTTTCGGTATCCAGCGGCGTCATACTCGCGTGCGGCAAGAGCGCGATCAGATTGCTGTCTATCTCTTGCGGCTTTACCAGTTGCTCGATCGCCGCGCCTGTCGCCGCCGCGAAGCCGCTCTCCAGCCCGCCGTGATAATCGGGCGCGGCGACCCAGACGGTTTTTTGCGTTAAGCGGCTCGCGATCGCGCGCAGATCGTCGCCTTTGGTTTCGGTCAGCCCCGTGCTGATAAGCGCGATCAGATCGGGCGAGATTTTTTGGAGGATATTGGCTATCGATTCGGCTACGATCCTCTCGCCGCCGTCCATAATCGCCGTAATATCGCTGACGGCGGTGGTCTGAACGGGGATGGGATCGTGGAAATGACGGGTGAAAAACACCTTGCTAAACGACGCGCAGCCCTGCGCCCCGTGGATCAGCGGCATACAGCGCTTAACGCCCAGAAACGCCAGCGCCGCGCCCATTGGAGCGCTAAGCCGGATAGGGTTGATCGTCAATGCGCCCATTTGCGCGCCTCTGTCTCGAACGCTTTCACGAGCGCTCCTTTCGCTTTCGTTTAGCTTTGCTTTAGCGTAGCCGCCGTAATTGTACGCAAAAACGACGCCCAAAACCGCGCTTTGGCGCTTAAAATATCATCAATTAAACGCTTGCGCTATAATGCGCCTTAGCAAAATCAAGCGGAACGGACAGATGAGCGCGAAAGATTGGGCGGACGAACTGATCGAATGGGCGGATACAAATAATGTGGAGCGCTACCATTTTGAAGCGTCCGATAGGCTTGCAGCGGGCGGATTTTGGAGCGGTTTTCCAAGAGATAAAAAGACTTTATTGAATCTAAAAAGCCTTAATCTTATAAACGCCGCTATGCCGCCCGAGTCGATCGCAAATCTTGAACGTTTAACCGAACTTGCGATCTATGGCGCGAAAATATCCAAGCTGCCAGAATGGATCGCAAATATGACGAAGTTAAAAACGCTTATTATTGTGTGCGGCAAACTAACCAAATTGCCTAAATCTATTGAAAATATGCGCGATCTGGAAACGCTGCAACTCGATCAAAACAGACTAACGACCCTGCCGGAGTCGATCGGCGCGCTTGAAAACTTAAAATGGCTCGATATCAGCTATAATCCGATTAAAAAACTGCCAAAATCCATTCAGAAACTTCACAATCTAACCATACTTTCTATGATCGATACGAAATTAACGGCGTTACCGGAATGTATAGCAAATCTAACGAATCTAACTATGCTTAGCGCAAGCCGCAATCAAATAACCAAAGCGCCTGAATGGATCGGCGCTCTGACAAAGTTGGAAACGCTTGATCTATCAGACAATAAACTTGTCGAGCTTCCCGAATCAATCGGCGCGCTAACAAATCTAACGACGCTTGCTCTAAGCCGCAATAAACTTACAAAACTGCCCGAATCTATAGGCAATATAACCAAACTGCGGCGGCTTTACCTAATAAAAAATAAACTAACTAGCTTGCCAGAATCTATCAATCGCCTAAAATATTTAACAAATCTGCGTCTGGAAAACAATCCGCTAACGAAGGCAATAGACAAGCGCTAAAAATTGAGCGGATAGCGATAATATCGCTTAAGCCGTTTTTGACGATGCGCGCTCCTAGATAGTTTGCAGCAAGATAAACGACTTTTGTCGAATTTGACAACGCCTTATATTACCAAATGCAATCGAACCGAACCGCGCGAATCAATAACCAATATGTATGAATTGCGCCGTGTCATACTTAGCGGTAACAATCTTACGGAAGCCGATTTAAGCCCGTCGTTGCTTAAAGTTGCAAGAAGCGGCAAATTAAAGATCAATGTTAATAAACCTTCCAGACTCGATTTTTGCGGCAGCCAAGCAACCGTAACGCTATAAAGAGCGCGCCAAAAATCTAAAACGCTTATCGCCGCCCTCTAATCTATTCCCGCATAGGCGGGAATGACGAGGGGAGGGGGCGGGGCGCGTATTGCGATGTTGCAGGTAAGGGCGTAGCGCGATCTTACGCCGCGTAGTTTATGAAATGGCTTGGCGGCGTTTGTTCGCTGATATATAGCAAGAGCGGTGGGTTTAATCGGGGCGAAAATCTGTATGATATACTATCAAGAGCGTTTAGAAGCCCTCGCGCTTGACTAAAGAGACGCAAAAACGCGCAAAAACGCGATCGAGTAAGGCAAAAATAACGATGATCCAGATAGCGGTAAAAAAACTAGACCCAAAGGCGCTTATTCCGCGCTATCAGAGCGCGGGCGCGTCGGGCTTTGATCTCCACGCGCTGGAGGACGGCGAAATATCGGCGGGCG
>JAITEA010000205.1 GCA_031282285.1 Helicobacteraceae bacterium | reverse complement strand
TTGGTATAGCGTATGACATTCAATCCCAGACTGCGCAGGTAATCATTCCGCGTTTCGTCGTACTTGACCTGACTGGCGTGGATGTCGCCGTCGATCTCAATGACAAGACGAAGTCTAGCGGAATAGAAATCGACAATGTACCATCCGATGGGTTTTTGGCGCAGGAATTTGTACGCCTGAAACTGCCGATGTCGTAATACCTTATTCCAGATCAGAGTCTCGGCGGGCGGTGGATTTTTGCGATTCTCCTTGGCGCGAGATACGAGCGTTTTATCGTATGGCAGGAATACCCGTTTGGATGCTAACCCCTCCCCAGCCCTCCCCGTATCAGGGGAGGGAGCGAGATCGCGCTTCTCTTCCCCCCTGACAAGTGGGGATTGAGGGTGGGTTGAAGCGCTCTCTGCTGAAGGGATAAAGCGCTGTAGTACCGCATCTAGCTGCCACATATCAAGCGGCTTGGGGAGAAAAGCCTGAAAGCCGTTTTCTAGAAAGCGTTGCTCGTTGCCGGCGATGGCGTTGGCGGTAAGCGCAATGACGGGTACGGAGCGGGCGTACTCCGTACCGACGGCGCGAATGCCGCGCAGCGCCTCGATGCCGTCCATAACGGGCATCATATGATCCATAAAGATAAGGTCGTAGCGCTCGCCTAAGCGTATTTTGTCGATCGCCTGCTTGCCGCTTGTAACGCAATCGACGCGCATCCGGTAGCGGCGCAGCATACCAGCGGCGACCTCCAGATTGCTTTCCACGTCGTCGATCACCAGCGCGGCGGCGTGGGAGAGGTCGCGATGGGCGACGCGCGCGTCGTCTGGTTTCTCGGCGGCGAAATATTGGAATTGGCGAAGCTGCCGCGCCAGCTCCGGTCCTATGGCTTCGGCGTCTACAAAACCCTGCCGCAGGCGCACGGAAAAGACCGATCCTTTGCCGTATTCGCTCGCGACCGTCAGTTCGCCGTCCATCAGCTTTGCCAGATTGCACGCGATCGGCAAGCCCAGTCCGGTGCTTTCGCTCTTGCGGATAGCGTCGGCGTCGATCTGGTTGTAGTCGGAAAAGATTTTTTTCAGACTCTCCGGACGAATGCCTACGCCGGTATCGCGCACCGAGGAGATCAGCCAGACAAAGTCGCCTTCTTGCCGCCAAGAGAGCGTCCATTCCACTTCGCCGCGCTCGGTGTATTTGAAGGCGTTGGAGAGCAGGTTGTTGAATATCTGCCGCACGCGCAGATCGTCGCCGCGCAAGCGAGCGGGCAGAGTTTCGTCCAGTTTGAGTTGAAAGGCGATCGGTTTTCCCGCCAGACGGACGACATTCATAGCGACCGTATCGCCGATCAGACTTGGCGTCTCGTAGATCACGGGGGCGAGTTCGTAGCGCCCAGCTTCGATCTTGGAAATATCCAAGAGGTCATTGACCAATGAAAGCAGGGTAAGACCGGCGTTGTGAATGCCGCGGACGCTTTTGCGATCGATCGCGCCTTCGTCGGAGGTCAGCGCCAATTTGGACAGACCGATAATGGCGTTGAGCGGCGTGCGCATATCGTGGCTCATATTGGCTAGAAAATGGCTCTTGGCTTCGGAAGCGGCGCGGGTGGCTTGCACCTGTTCGTCCAGCGCCTGCGTACGCTCGGCGACCAGAGCGCGCAGGCGGTTGCCTTCGCGGCGGCGCTGAAGGAGCAGCAGGGCGAGGAGCAAGATAACCAGCGACATAAAGACGCTGCTGCTCGTCAGCAAAATGGCGCGCATCTGCGCGTCCTCGCTCTGATAGTCGAAAATCGAATATTCCCAGCGACGGACGATGCTCTGCGTATCGATCAGAAACTGCGCCTTGCTGATGATACCGCGCAACTCTTTCTGCTCCTTGCCGAAGCCAAAGCCGGTACGCAACGGCTCCTCGAAAACCATATTGATCTTGAAATTAGTCCGTTTCAAGAAATTGGCGATGTATGAAAAATGCTGCTGGCTGAGCATCAGCATATCGATCTTGCCCTGCTCTAGCGCCTCGAACTCTTCGTATTGACCGCTGAAATAGATCGTATTGGCGTGGCTTGGAAACCACTGCTGAAAGACCTCGGCAAACATAGAGTCCTGCAAAAGACCGACGCGGTGGTATAGCACCTCGTCGTGGCGGAGATTTTTTAGACTGCTAGAGGAGATGAGCGCGTAATGATCCAGCATATAAGGAGCGTCGGCAAAGAGGAAATCTCTGGCGCGGGTTTCGTTGTAGCCCACATCTAGCAGCATCGGCGCGTTGGGATCGCCGTTTCGCAGCATCTTCAGAAGGAGCGGCCAGTCGTCCTTGGCAAACTCGACCGGACGGAAGCTAAGTCCGGTGATTTCGCCGATCTCGGCGAGAATATCGAAGGCTATTCCATCCCACCGTTTTTCGTTTTCGTTGTAGAACTCGACGGGATAATTGGTGGGGCTGGCGCCGATAGGCACTGGTATGCCGGAACGAATCCTTTCGTCGTAGTAGGCGCGCTCGGCGGCGTTCAGGCTGTGTATAAAGGCGTTGCGCAGGAAGCGTATCCTGCCCTGACGATGCAGATCGTAGAAATATTGGCGGCTTCTTTGCGTAAACATCCGGTTGAAAACGGGAATAAACGGGGCAAGCTCTGGGTTGCCGGTAAGCACGGCGACATATTTGTATTGCAGGGGACGGAAGGTGTCGATAAGGAGGTCTGTCTGCCCTAAAAAGATTCCCGTCCACGCGTCGTCGGCGACGAACATATCCAGCTTTTTCTCGCGCAGCATATCGGCGACCTTCGTTCTGTCTTCGAGCGGTATGAGGATCAATTTATCGCCGTACTGTTTTTGCAGATGCGGGATAGCCAGTTTGCCGGCGGTCGAATCGCTCAGGAAAGCGACGCGCAAGCTGCCGTGTAAAACGGCTTCGGAAAACGGCGTATCGTTGGCGCGGCTGACGAATTTGATCGAACGCTCCCGCACCGGATGGCTCACCACCAACCCGGGCGCGCTGATGTTGTCGGGATCGAAATCGCCGGAAAAGTCGATGCTGCGATCGCGAATACCATGCCGCAACTCGTTCCACTCGTAGGTTTTCAACTCTATGGAAATGCCGAAAAGTTCGCTTATCGACTGAAGGAGCGACGCCGCGTAGCCGTCGAGCGATCCGTCGTCGCGATAAAAACATTCGGAGCCTTCCATCACGCCGTAGGTAAAGGTTTTGCGCTTGGCGAGTATTTTCTCTATGGCTTGTATCTCTTCTTGCGTGATGCCGGGAATGTCGCGGTAGTTCGCGGGAAAGACGCCGCTTTTGGCTTCGGGCGAAGCAAACAGACAACCCGCCGTCAGCAAAAACGCCGTAAGCAGACGCCGCGCCGCGCTTGGCGGGCGGTTGTTTTTGCGTTCGCTTGCTTTCATCATCGTTCCTTTATTTGTTCTGCTAGCGTCTTGTTACGCGCCGCGGCTTCGCTCCTCTTGCCATTTTTTTATAGTTCCTTAACGATCCGGCGCATTATAGCCTATCGTCCAGCAGTATTTTGACTATGGCTTGATCGCGTTTGCCATATCGCCGATCGGCTACAATTGCGAACGCTTTGATTGAGGAGTTTGCCGTTATGGATCGCTCGGTTTTTGAAAACGCGATTAAAACGATACTGACGCAGATTGGCGAGGACCCAAACAGAGAGGGGCTTGTAAAAACGCCCGAGCGCGTAGCTAAGGCTTACGAGGCGATGACGATCGGCTACAGTCAAAATCCCGCGCAGGTGCTGGGCGACGCGCTGTTTGAGAGCGCCAGCTCGCAGATGGTGCTTGTGCGCGATATCGAGTTTTACTCGCTGTGCGAACACCATATGCTTCCGTTTTTCGGCGTGGCGAGCGTGGCGTATATCCCAAACGGCAGGGTGGTGGGCTTAAGCAAAATCCCGCGTATGATCGATGTGTTTGCGCGCCGTTTGCAGATTCAGGAGCGTATGACCGAGCAGATCGCCGACGCCATTATGGATACGGTTAAGCCAAAGGGCGCGGCGGTTTTGATTAGCGCCAGACATCTGTGTATGGAGATGAGGGGCGTTCAAAAGCAGGGCGCGGTAACGACCACCTCCGCTTTGCGCGGGGTATTTCTGAAGGATATAAAAACCCGCGAGGAGTTCACAAGCGTCGTGGGCATAGCTTTGAAGGAGCGCTTCTGAAAGCCTCGCTCGATCGCGCCCGCGCCAGAATCAAGAGCGCGCCGCTTAGCGCGCCGTTTGGCAGGGCGCTCAAGATCGCCTCGACGCATATCGTCGGAACGGGGCTGAAAGTCGGGATCGGCGATATGGTGCGCGTGGAAGGCGGCGGGTACAACAGCCCCGTGCTTGGTATGGTTACCGCCATAGAGGAGAACGGATTTATCGTAACGCCCTTTGGCTTCGTAGAGGGGCTGAAAACGGGCGACGCGATCTACCGCGAAGAGCGGGGTATGGGCATCGGCGTAGGCAAAGCGATGCTGGGGCGCGCGCTGAATCCTTTCGGCGAGCCGATCGACGGCAAAGGCGCGATCGCCTTCAGCGAGTGGCGGCCTATGCTACGCGCGCCGATCGAGCCGATGAAACGCGAGCCGATCCGCGAGATACTGCAAACGGGCGTGCGCGCGATCGATTCGTTTCTGACCATAGGCAAAGGGCAGAAAACGGGTATTTTCGCAGGCTCCGGCGTGGGCAAATCGACGCTGATGGGTTTGCTGGCGCGGGGCAGTTCGGCGCAGATCAAGGTCATCGCGCTGATCGGCGAGCGCGGGCGGGAGATTCCAGAGTTTATCGAGGAGTCGCTAGGCGGCGATCTGACCAACACGGCAATCGTCGCCGCGACGAGCGACGACAGCCCGCTGATGCGCAAGTTTGGCGCGTTCGCCGCTATGAGCGCGGCGGAGTATTTCAAAGATCAAGGCTACGATGTACTGTTTATGATGGACAGCGTAACGCGCTTTGCTATGGCGCAACGGGAGATCGGCTTGGCGCTTGGCGAGCCGCCCACCAGCAAGGGCTACCCGCCAAGCGTGTTCAGCCTGCTGCCGCAGCTTATGGAACGCGCCGGCGCCGAGAGGGGCAAGGGGAGCGTTACGGCGTTTTTCACCGTATTGGTCGAGGGCGACGATATGAACGATCCGATAGCCGATCAAGCGCGCTCCATTCTTGACGGGCATATCATATTAAACCGCAGGCTGAGCGATCAGGGGCTCTATCCGCCGATCGATATTCTCCCCTCCGCTTCGCGCTTGATGTATAATCTTATAGGCGACGATCACAGGTCGGCGTCTCGCGCCGCCAGACGGATTTTGTCGCTTCTGCGCGACAACGAGACGCTGGTCAGAATCGGCGCCTACGCGCCCGGAAGCGACAAAGAGCTGGATAGCGCTTTGAAAATTAAGCCTTTTTTGGAACAATTCACCTCTCAGGATAAGCCGGACAAAAAGGCGTTTAACGATCTGATCGCTGAAATGATCGCGATCGTTTGCCCTGATAAATTAAAAGGAGGCGCAAAAAATGGGTAAGAAAGCGCTAATGCCGCTCGCCAACGGCTTTGAGGAAATCGAGGCGATTACTATTGTAGATATATTAAGAAGAGCGGGCGTGGAGGTCGAGATCGCGGGGCTGGGGCGGTACGAGATTTTGGGAGCGCACGGCATTGCCATAGGCGCGGAGAGCACGATCGAGGACGCGGAGGACGACGAGTTTGATCTGATCGTCTTAGCCGGCGGGCACGAAAACGCGATGAGTTTAGCCGCCGATATGCCAACGCAGCGCATATTGAGCAAAATGCGCGACGGCGGTAAATTGATCGCCGCTATTTGTGCCGCGCCGATCGCGCTGGCGCAGGCGGGCGTTATCGACGGCGATTTCACCTGCTACGGCGGCTACGAGGGCGGTATCGAGGGTAATTTCAAGCGCGAGCGCGTGGTGGAAAACAAGAATGTGATCACCTCGCAAGGACCCGGCACGGCGGCTGATTTTGCCTTCGCGCTGGTTACGAGGCTAAAGGGCGCGGAGATGACCGCCCAACTCAAACGAGCTATGTATTTCGCCTAACCCCCCCCTTCCCCTACAAACCGCCTACGCGGGAATGACGATTTGCGCTAGTTAGGACTTAGTGGACGCGGAGCGTGCCAGAAGGGGAGTTGCGGGGTTTGAGAGGCGCTGGCGAGCGCTATAAAAATAGGCGTATTTAGCGGCGCGATCTGGCTAGGATCGCGGGATTTCACGATGAAAGGTCGTTATGCGGGCGCATATTTTGCAGCACATCTGGTTTGAAGACGGCGGGACAATCGCCGAGATTTTGCTTGAGCGAGGCATTGAGATTAAAACCACGCGCTTTGATAGCGGCGATATGCTGCCGCCGCTTGAAGGGATTGATCTGCTGGTAATTATGGGCGGTTTTATGAGCGTAAACGACGAGGATAAATACGAGTGGCTGAAGCCCGAAAAAGCCCTTATCAAACAGGCTATAGCCTCCGGCGTTAAAACGCTCGGCGTCTGTCTTGGCGCGCAGTTAATCGCCTGCGCGCTTGGCGCTAAGGTATATAAAAATAAGCAAAAAGAGATCGGCTGGCATAAGATAACCGCGACCGATAACGCGTTTTTGCCGCCGGAAGCGCTTGTCTTTCACTGGCACGGCGAAACTTTCGACCTACCAGAGGGCGCGGCGCGTATCGCATCCAGCGCGGCGTGCGAAAATCAGGCGTTTACCTTCGGCAAAAATGTAGTCGCGCTCCAGTTTCATCTTGAAACCACGCCAAACAACGCTAAACTATTAGCCGAAAACTGCCGCGACGAGTTAATCGACGCGCCCTATATCCAAAGCGAAGGCGAAATATTAAACGCGCCGCCCGAACGATACGAGGCGATCAAAATCATTATGCGCGATCTGTTAAATTACCTGCTCGATTAAACGCCCTCCTCTTTCGCGCAAAGGCGTTAGGTTTTGAGGGGGCGCGGAATTAATGCGCGGCAAAAAGACGCAAAAGGCGCTTAGGAGGGCGCGGATTTAGGGCTAAACTGACTATATTTCGCTTTTCAAAGGCAAGACAATGCAAAAACGCGGATTTTTCCTAACCCACTCGCCCATCAACGCGCGTTTCGCGCAAAACGCCAAAGATTTCGTCGTCGAGGAGATAAGACTGTACGAGCCAAGCGGCGCGGGCGATCACCTGTTCGTGAAAATCCGAAAAAAGGGCGTCTCCACTTGGGAGGCGGCGCAGGCGTTCAGCGAGCGGATCGGGATAAAAGCGCGCGATATCGGCTACGCGGGAATGAAAGACAAGAACGCGATGAGCGTCCAGACCTTCTCGTTCCCCGCGAAGTTTGAAGCCGAACTTGAACGCTTTACGCATAGCGCGATCAAGATTCTAGAGATCGGTCGCCACAACAACAAGCTCAAAATCGGGCATCTTAAAGGCAACAGATTCTTTATTCGGCTCAAAAAAGTCGGCGCGATCGAGGCGAAAAAGATTGATAGCGCGATCAAGACGATCGCCGAAAACGGCTCGCCCAATTTTTTCGGATTCCAACGATTCGGGCGCGACGGCGACAACTACAAGCAGGCAAGGGCGTTTCTGGACGGCGAGGCGAAGATTCGCGGGCGCAAGATGCAAAACTTCCTCGTCAGCGCCCTGCAAAGCGAGCGCTTCAACGCGTGGCTTACGCGAAGGCTGGAGCTAAGCGGCGCGATCGCCGCTTTCGGCGCGGCGAAGATCGCCAAAGAGTACGGGCTGAACGACGAGGCGATCAAGGCGCTAAGCTCGCAGCGGCAGTTTTTCAAGCTGCTCAAGGGCGATATTATGCTCCACTACCCGCACGGCAGGCTCTATACCGCCGAGGACTTGCCCAAAGAAGCCGATCGTTTCGCGGCGAAGGCGATCGCGCCCACGGGCGTATTGAGCGGGCATAAGGTTATGCTTGCCTCCGGCTT
Organism: Helicobacteraceae bacterium; assembly: GCA_031282285.1. Classification (GTDB taxonomy): domain Bacteria; phylum Campylobacterota; class Campylobacteria; order Campylobacterales; family SZUA-545; genus JAIRNH01. The sequence goes on along the minus strand of JAITEA010000205.1, from coordinate 189 downwards.
TGCCGGCGCGATCGAGAGCGAGTTTTTCGAGGATATTCCAGCAAGCGGCGATCGCCGTTACGCGTGGGTATTCCCCGAAGAGCTAAGCGGCGCGTACGACGAAAAAGAGGCGCATTACGAGCTTGGCTTTTACCTGCCCAAAGGCGCTTACGCCACCGCTTTGCTCGAGGAGATACTCCACTGCGAGTT
>JAITEA010000154.1 GCA_031282285.1 Helicobacteraceae bacterium | reverse complement strand
GTCGCGATCGCTTGCCGAAAAAGAAACATAGTCTTCGCGGCAGGTTAAAGGTCTGCAGCCGTTTTTGTTTTCATAAACGAGTTTGGTAAATCGGCATTCGTCGATTGTTTCGGGTGGGGCGTACAAATCTTTCGGGTCTATAAAAAAGGTGATCTTCATATAGCTTAGAGCGTACATATCCGATTTTGTAGGATTTTTGCACGCTTTCATAAACGCTTCTTGCAACTTGTCGCTATCCTCCGCTAATAGCGGCGGCGAGAGCGCCAATAACGCGATCAAAACGGCGGCGATCGCGCCAAAGCGCCGCCGAAACTTTAGCGCCTCAAACGCGCTCATACGGATCAGCCCTTATAAGCGCCGATCGCCTTGTCTAGCGCCGCTTTTGCTTCGTCCAGCCCTTTGAAATCCTTGACCTTCACCCATTTGCCGGGTTCGAGAATCTTGTAGGTTTCAAAGAAGTTTTTGATCCGCTTCAGCGTAATTTCGGGCAGATCGTCGAGTTTTGCCACGCGATCAAACTGCGGATCGATCTTGGAGTGCGGCACGGCGATCAGCTTCTCGTCCATACCGCTTTCGTCCTCCATCGCCAGCATTCCGATCAGGCGGCATTTGATTACCGCGCCGGCGGCGATCGCGTACTCGCCCAGCACCAGAATATCCGCCGGATCGCCGTCGTCGGCGAGCGTTTTTGGCACAAAGCCGTAGTTGGCGGGATAGAACACCGACGAGAACATCACGCGATCGACTACGATCGCGCCGCTTTCTTTGTCCAGCTCATACTTGACGTTTGAGCCGTAGGGTATCTCGATAACCGCCGTAACCTTGCCCGGGTTTTCGCCCGCGCTCAACTTTGCAATATCCATACGAAATCTCCTATAGTTTTGATTGAACGAATTCGTTCAGCTCGCCGACAATCTCTTCGATCGTCCGTTCGCCGTCGATCTTTTTGAGCAGATTTTTGACGGCGTAAAATCTGCGAATCTCCTCGATCGGCTCCAGAAAAACCTGCATTCGGTTGTCAAAAACCGCCTCATCGTCGTCCGCGCCGCGCGAACGCCCAATCGCGCGCTCCTTCGCCGTTTTCTCGCTAACCTCGATCTCGATCACCGCCGCGAGCTTCACGCTTTTTTCGTTTTTCAAGATCGCGTCCAGCGCCTGCATCTGATCGACGCTGCGCGGATAGCCGTCGATAATCACCGCGTCTTTGTCGCTGTTTTTGATCGCGCCGACAATCGTATTGACCACGATCTCCAGCGGCACCAGATTGCCCTTGCTGATAAAACCGTCGATCGCCTTGCCGCGATCGCTGCCGCTGGCGACTTCGGCGCGAAGCAGATCGCCCGTGCTGTAGTGCGCGATCTTTTCGGGGCTGTGCTCCGCCGCGCGACCGGCGTCGGTGGTTTTGCCGCTGCCGGGCGCGCCGATTACAAGAAATAACTTTTTCATCTTTGCTCCTTTTGGTTTATTTGGTCGTTTTGCGAACGCGCAAGCCAAGCTCGTTTAGCTGCGCCTCTTCGGCTTGCGCTGGCGCGCCGCTCATCAGGCACTGGGCGCGCTGCGTCTTTGGAAAGGCGATCACGTCGCGTATGCTCTCCGCGCCGCTTATCAGCATAATCAGCCGATCAAGCCCGATCGCAAATCCGCCGTGCGGCGGCGCGCCGAACTTCAGCGCGTCGAGCAGGAATCCAAACTTGGCGCGCTGTTCCTCCGGCGATATGTTCAGCAGCTTAAACACCTCGCGCTGAAGCTCCTCGTTGTGAATGCGGATACTGCCGCCGCCAAGCTCGCAGCCGTTCAACACCACATCGTACGCGACGGATTTGATCTCCTCGGGATCGTCGGCGCTTAGATCGCACGGCTTTGTGAATGGGTGATGCAGCGCCGAAAGCGCGCCGTCTTCCCCGCGCTCGAACATCGGGAAATCGACGACCCACAAGAAACGAAACGCGCTCGGATCGGCGAGTTTCAGCAGCCGCGCGATCTCCTGCCGCAACCTGCCCATATAGTCCAAAACGATCTTTTTGCTCCCCGCGCCGAAGAAGATCAGATCGCCCTCTTTTGCGCCTGTGCGCTCTATGATCGCCCTCTGTTCGCCCTCGCTCAAGAACTTAACGATCGGACCTTGCAGCGCGCCCTCTTTGAGCTTGATCCACGCTAGTCCTTTGGCGCCAAACTTGGCTACGAAGCCGGTCAGATAGTCGATCTCCTTTCGCGTCAGCCGATCGCCGTTATCCACTTTGAGCGCTTTGATGCGATTAATCTTTGGCGCTTTGGCGATCTCGGCAAAGACTTTCAGGTTGGTATCCAAGAACAGATCGGCAGCTTCGATCATCTTAAGATCGTAGCGCAGATCGGGTTTGTCGGAGCCGTAAATCTCCATCGCCTCGCTATAAGGCATTCGCTCAAACGGAATGGCGATCTCGCGTCCAGCGGCTTTGAACGCCGCTTTAAGCAGTTTTTCAGCTACGCTCATCACCTCGTCGTCGTCGCAAAAACTCATCTCCACATCGACTTGAGTGAACTCCGGCTGGCGATCGGCGCGCAAATCCTCGTCGCGAAAACAGCGGGCGATCTGATAGTAGCGATCAAATCCCGCCACCATCAGAAGCTGCTTGAATAGCTGCGGCGACTGGGGCAGCGCGTAAAACTCGCCCGTATGAACGCGGCTTGGCGTGAGATAATCCCTCGCGCCTTCGGGCGTGGGGCGCGTAAGGATCGGCGTTTCGACCTCTGTAAATCCCTGCTCTTGCAGGCTTATCCGCATAGCGTGGCTCACCGCCGATCGCAATCTGAAATTAGCCTGAAGTTTAGGATTTCGCAGATCGAGATAGCGGTATTTCAGCCGCGTCTCCTCGGATACTTTCGGATCGCCGATCTCAAAAGGCGGCGTAAGGCTCGCGTTTTCCACGATCAGCGTCTCGACGATCACCTCGATCTCGCCCGTTTGCAGGCGCGGGTTTGTCAGCCCTTCGCCGCGCGCGCGCACTCTGCCCGTCGCCCTAAGCGCGAACTCGCTCCTGACCGCGCTGGCGACCTCGTGCGCGGCGGCGCCGTCGGCGGGATCGCAGACTAGCTGAATAACGCCCGAGCGATCGCGCAGATCGATAAACACGACGCCGCCGTGATCGCGCTCGCTGTCCGCCCAACCGGCCAAAGTAACCTGTTTGCCTATATCGTTTCGGCTTAATTGCGTTGCGTAATGCGTTCTCAAAATATTCCTTAAAAAGGCGCAAAATAAAGGGCGATTTTAGCCTACCTTTACTTCCGCGCAAGGCTTTACGCCCTGCCGCGCCCGTAAAACCGCGCTTTTTTGCGCGAAGCGCTCGCAAACAATAATACCGCGAACTTTGAAAAAAGCAAAATTAGCGAATGATGCGGTAGAGGAATTGAGCGCGAATGTTGCGCAAATTATGGCGGCGTCAAAAATTAAACCTGCCTGAGCGCAATGGGAGGGCTAAATTCCCCCCCCCTCGGTTGTTAAGAGAGAGGCTTGACTTGTTATTGGATAAGCATTTACGCTTTAGGGGGCGTTACAGGCGCCACGCTTTTAGGGAAAAAGCTTCTAGGTAGCAAAGGAAATAATCCAGC
>JAITEA010000133.1 GCA_031282285.1 Helicobacteraceae bacterium | reverse complement strand
GATAAGCCCGCGCCTCTCTTCATTCCTGCGCAGGCGAGTATCCAAAAAATAAAAGTTTGAATTGGTTGCAATCAATGAAAAGCGGTTATCGGCGTTTATTTTCGGATTTTCGATAGTTTTCAGAAATGGATACCTGCCTTCCTACGCGATGTACACTCCTTCGGGGCTACGCTAAAGTCGCGGGAATGACGAAAACCCCTCTTAGCGAGTGGAGATATAAATCGCGATTTAAGAGAGATTAGAATCTTTGCCCCATAGTGAATTCAAAGTTAGAGGTGGTATCCTCAGGTTTTTTGTCGATCGGCTGCGCCCAGATAAATTGCAGCGGTCCCATAGGCGAAATCCACTCCAGCGCCAAACCGTAGCTGCTGCGCCGCATATCCAGCTTTTTATCGCCGATCGCGCCGAAATCGTAAAAAAGCGCGAAGCGCATTTTCGCCTCTTCAATTAACGGCAAACTGAACTCGACGGAGTTGTTAAACGCCATCGTGCCGCCAATATAGCGCGGATCGCCGTTTGTATCTTTTGCGACCGAACCGTCGGCGTTGCGTCTATATGGCGCTACGGAGCCGCTTTGATAACCGCGCAACGATCGCGTACCGCCCAAAAATAAACGCGATCCGATCGGGTATTTATTGATATCGTCTATATCCGCGTCCACATATTGAAATCGGGCGCGATAACGAAAGATTAGATCGTAATCGATCAGCTCCTGAAAACCGTAATAAAAGGCAAAACTAGTACTCGATCTGGTATATTCCTCGTCCTCGCCAAAACCCGCGATCTCAACCGATTGCGACAGCGCGATCCCCTCTCTTGGCGTATAGTAGTCGTCGGTATTGTCGTATCCGATATAAGGCGTTAGAGAGAGTTTTTTTGTCCTGCCGTTGACATAGAAATCGTCGGGATCGTCGTACTCGTTTTTGTTGTTGGAAAAACTGCCCGTTAGCCCCGCGTTTGTATTGCGCCCGAAACGGCGGCTAAGCGTAACGCCGCCGCCCCGCGTGTCGCGGACATAGGTCGTCGCATCGTAGTGCGTGTCGTATAAACTGAAACTAAGCGAATAGATCGAATCGCGCACTCTTGGATTGGTAAGCGATATTTCATATCTGCGCGTTCGTTTGGATGTATCCAGTCCAAGCGAATAGGCAAAGCCGCTTCCAAACAGGTTGCGATCGCTGATCGAGGCGTTGATGATAAAGCCGTCGTAGGTGCTGTAACCGCCGCCAACCATTAAGCTGCCCGTAGAGGTCTCTTTGACTACCGCTACTAAGTCCATCTCGCTCTCGCTTACGCGCAGCTCCTCTATCTCGACGCTCTCGAAATATCCCAGCCTTCTTAACGCCGATTTGGACTCTCTTAGATCGGTTAAGCTGTACAGATCGCCCGGGGCGAGATATATCTCTCGGCGTATCACCCGATCGAGCGTTCTGTAATTGCCGCTGACAATCACATTGCGAATGCGGACTGGTTTGCCGTATGTTACGCGAAAATCGATCGAAACAAGCCGTTTGCCTTCGTCTTTTCGTATATCTGGTAAAACGCGGGCGAACGCGTAACCATCTTGCGCCGCCGCCTCGAAAATCTTATCGATATCCGATCGCATCTTTTCTATATCGAAGCGGCGTTTTTCGCGCAGTTTTAGATCGTCGATCAAATACGACAGATCGGCGTCGCGATCCGTTGAGGTTATCGCGATTTTATCCAGATCGTACGGCTCGCCCTCGACAACATCGTACTCCAGCGTAGCGAAATATGTATCAAAATCTACCTTCAGAAACGGATCGCTTACCACCGCGTCCAGATAGCCTTTTGATCGGTAAAAATCGGTCAGCCTCGCGCCGTCGTATGGCAGCTCTAACAGCCGCAAAGTTCCAGAGCTTCGCCCCGGAAACCAGCCCATAAACTGCGCCTCTTTGTTAGCGAGTTTCTTTTGCAGATCGCTTTTATCGAAGCTGTTGGCGCCGTTGAAGCGGCTTTCTGCGATCGTAACCTGACTGCCTTTGGCGTACATCACCTCCAGATAGACCCTGCCGTCCTCGAAAGTCGGCTCCACCTCGACAAGCGTGTCGTAGTAGCCTTCGCTCTGCGCCAGCGTGATCAGCCGTTTTTTCGCGGCTTCAATTCGCCTTAAATCGTATATTTCGCCTTTTTTCACGCCAAAGACGGGCAGATATTTTTCGTCGCGCTCCGTTTCGCTGATGCCTTTGAAGCTGATGCGGGCGATCACGGGCTTTTCCGTAAACTTAAACCGCAAAACGCCGGCTGACGGCTCGTCGGCGACGATATCCGAAAAATAATCCTGCGCAAACAGCGCGCGGATCGCCTCGTTGATCGCCTTCTCGTCGATATCCTCGCCCGCGCCGAAGCCTATAACCTCCGTCGCCGTCTGCGGCGATAGGCGCGTGAGCGAATCAAAACGAATTTGATTGTATATTTTCGCGTATGAAAACGCCACAAGGCAGACAAATATGGTTATCGCGCGCATCGCATTCCGTTTTTGGGCTGAAAAAACGCGATTTTAGCCAATACGCGATTAGACCGGCGCGCCGACGGCGTCAAAAAAAGGAGCAGTATGGTTTTCTCGCCGCTAAAAACGGTTAAGTTTGTCGCGATCGCGCTTGCCGCCGCGGTTTTTGAGCTGGCTTTGCATCGCGCTCTGGCTTACGGACCAAGTCAGGACGGGCGCATGCTGTTTGGCTTCGCGCTGATTTTGGCTTCAAGGCTGGAGGCGCGATCGGCAAAACTGGTCTTTGCCCTCGCGCTTGGCGCGATAGCTTTCAGCGTCGTTGGAATGGAGTATGGTCGCCTTACGCCCGATTTTATCGGCGCGCTTATGGAGACCAACGCCGAAGAGAGCAAAGAGTTTTTGTCGATGATTAACCCGCTCGATATTTTGTTCGCCTGCCTCTTGTGCGCCCTGCTTGCTTTCGCGCTATTTGCTTGGCGCGGGCAAGCTTCCGCCCTTCCCTCCAGCGGCTTGCGAAAATACCTCCGCGCCTTTGGCTTCTGGACGGCGATCGCGCTTTTGTGGATCGGCTCCAATCCCGCTCGGCTCTACTCGGACGCGGTTTTAGGCTATATCGAGTATCGCGCCAACCTTGAAGCCGCGCAAGCGATCGCGCGGGGCGGCGCTTGGAGCTTGAGCGCGGGCGCGGACAAAAACGATATTCGCGTAGTCGTTATCGGCGAAAGCGCGCGAAAAGATTATATGAGCGCCTACGGATACCCGCTGAATACCACGCCATTTTTGTTAAACGCCAACGGCATATTTATCGACGGTTTTACGACAAGCGCGGGATATACGATCAAATCGCTTTCAACTATATTAATCAAAAACGAAAACGGCGTATTCGACTACGGGCGAAACGCGGTAAGTCTCGCAAACGCCGCGGGCTATGAAACCTTTTGGCTTTCGACGCAAACTTATACCGATTTTAAGCATATAATCGCGCGGCTGTCGTTTCAGGCGGCGCATTCAAATTTCTTTCGCCCGCGATCGCTGGATTTCTTAAGCGACGATTTTAATCTTATCGCCGAATTGGACGAGGCGATCGCGCTCGATACGGGCGATAAACCAAAACTGATTTTTATGCATATTATGGGATCGCACCCGCAAAGCTGCAAACGCCTTACAAAAAGCGATCCGCGCTCGTTCAATCTTATCTATGGAGAGGATCACAACTGCTATCTGGCGACGATAGAAAAGCTCGATCGTTTTATAAGCGCCGCAACAAAGCGGCTTGAAGCGGCTGATATAAATTGGTCGTTGCTGTATTTCAGCGATCACGGCTTGGGGCATTCGGGCGATCTCGGCGATATTAAAATGCGGCACAACGAAGAGATAAGACAGTCGTATGAAGTTCCGCTTTTCGCGCTTGGAAGCGGGTTTAACGAGCGCGTTATAATCAAGCGGCGGCTTAACGCCTCGCGTTTTATCGATCTTTTCGCGGCGTGGATTGGCGCAAGGGGCGAAGGGCTTGATTGGCGTTATTCGCTTAGCGATTTTCCGCAGGATTCCGACCTCGCGGCGAGCGGCGGCAAACTCGGCGATCTTAGAGACGATCCCGCGCTTTACTAGAGGCTTGCTACAATCGCCGAATTAAGGAGGCGCAGATGCGGCAACTTGGAATCGTGGGCGTGGGATTGATGGGCGGCTCTTTGGCGCTCGCCGCGCGCGAACGGAAACTTTTTGACTCGATCGTAGGCTGTGGCAGAAGCGACGAAAGCCTGCGAACGGCTCTGGAACTGAACATTATCGACCGCGCTTTGCGGCTCGAAGAGTTGATCGCAAGCAGCGATCTGATCGCGCTCGCCGCGCCCGTCGAGACTATCGTCGCGCTGATCCCGCAACTTTCCGCCGCCAAACAGAGCGCGGTTTTCACCGATCTGGGCAGCACGAAAACGGCGATTATCCGCGCGATCTTGCCCTCTATTCGCGCTCGTTTCGTGGCGGCGCATCCGATGTGCGGCACCGAATACAGCGGTCCGAAAGCCGCGTTTAGCTCGCTCTACCAAGATCGGATCGTCGTGCTGTGCGACACGGAAGCAAACGACAAAGACGCGCTGGAAGCCGTAGAGAGGCTCTTTGGCGCGATCGGTATGAAGATCGTCAAAATGCGATCGCAAGATCACGATCGCCACGCGGCGTTTATCAGCCATCTGCCGCACGCCATCAGCTACGCGCTCGCCAATTCGGTCTTAAATCAAGAGGATAAGCAGAGCATTCTGACGCTCGCCGCGGGCGGTTTCCGCGATATGAGCAGGCTGGCCAAAAGCTCCGCTTCTATGTGGATTGATATTTTCAAGCAGAATAAACCCGCGCTTATATCCGCGATCGGCGCTTTTGAGGGCGAGCTTAAAAAAGCTGAAAAGTTGTTAAACGACGAGGATTGGGAGGCGCTGAAAGCGTGGATGCGCTCAGCTAACGCGCTCCACGACATTTTCAAGTCCTCTTAAGCCTTGCCGGTTCGCGCCGGTTCGCTGCGACTTGCGCCGGTTCGCGCGATCGGCGGATAAAGCGAGATTTAATGATAAATGCGGTTTAATTTCAAGGCGGTTTTAACCGCGAATAAGCGTTTGCCGCCGCCAGCGGTCAAAAGGAGAAAACAAAATGAGAGTAACGCGCTTAATGTCGCTTTTGCCGATCGTATGCGCCATCTGCCTGCTGTGCGCCAACGCGCTCTGCGCGTCGGAAACCAAGAGGGACATAAAGGTAACCGATCTGCTTACCCACGATGTGCTTTCTAAAGACGAAAAAAGGCTTCCCGTTACGATCGCGCTTAATGTAAACAATCCTACGGAAGAAGAGTTAAAGCAAGTCAGGCTCAAGATCGTAGAGATCGACTTCAGCGGCGCCAAGACCGAACGCGACGCTTACAGGATCAGCTCAACGCTAAGCCTAGCGCTTGCTATTCCAGACAATCACAATCTCAAAGAGATACGGCTAAGCGCCTATATCGAAGGTAAAGAGAGCGAAGGCGTTGAGGCTTCGGTTCAAGTAAGGGAGCTGGACGAAGGAGAGATTGTTAATGTGGGCATCTATACTATCGAAGGCGACGACGAATATTAATAAAAGCGCTAATAAGCGTTTGCCGCCGCCAGCGGTCAAAAGGAGAAAACAAAATGAGAGTAACGCGCTTAATACCGCTTTTACTGATCGCGTGCGCTACTTTATCAGCTAACGGCGGCGATCAATGCCTGAATTTTGGCAAAGGCATAAAACCTATAACAAACGCGAAAAGTACTAGAGGGGTCGTCGATTTCAGCGGCGATTATAACGGCGACGGCATAACCGATCGCCTTGTATTTATGCGATTGCCAAGCAAACCAAACTTCGCGAAAGATATAAATATTATTAATATGTTTGACAGAACGCCAAAACATCCCGAAAACGGCAGCGTTGGCATTGCCTTTATTCTGGCGGGCAAAACAAGCGCCGAATGCAAGAAATATATAATATACAACGACGGTTTTTTTGATATTGATATTTCAAGTATGTGGGACGACCCGTCGGAGTTGCCATTCTATATTATTAAAAAAGATAATAAAGGTTATGTTGCGCGGCCTGATCTGGAAATGAGCTACTTTACATGGAAAGAGCAGACGCCAGATCT
>JAITEA010000142.1 GCA_031282285.1 Helicobacteraceae bacterium | reverse complement strand
ATTCCCGCATAGCGCTCTGCCGCTTCGTCGCGGGAATGACAAGAGATACAGTTGTTGGAACGCGTGCGAAAATTACGGGCGCATAAAGCGTTGGAGCGCGATCCGGCGTTGTTGGGGAGCGCCATAAACGCCGCTACAGATGAAAATGCGAGTGCGTTATTTGCGTTTCTAGCACGCTTTAATCCGTGTTCGGTCTGAAAGCTGGCGAGGGTAAAGCGGGAATGGCGCGGCTAACCTGCTACAGTCTATACGACGGCGGGCAGATGGGTGGAACTGACCCAAAACCGCGCGGGGATCGCTGGCGCCATCCGTCAGAAAGTCGATAGGCGCGAAAGGGGGCGCTGGTCGTTATTGAGCGCGGTTTTGTAGCCGCCGCGACCAAATACGCGCTACTTTAGGCGCAACGCGGCGGTTTAGAGGGCGTTAGTCGTCGTCGGGGGCGACTTTGTAGCCGCCGCCAAGCGCTTTATACAGTTCCACCTGCGCGTCGATATTCTCCGACTGCGCGGCGTTGAGATTGATCTGCGCGGTAAGCAGATCGGTTTCCGCGTCGATCACCGTTATATCGTCGCTGTAACCCGCCTCGTATTGCTCCCGCGTCAGCTTTAGCGCGCGCCTGAGATAGGTCGTCTGCTCTTTGAGCTGCGTTAAACGCGCTTGCGCCTGCTCTCTGCGGCTTAGCGCGTCTTTGACCTCGCTGAAAGCCGTAGCCACGCTCTTTTGATACTGCGCGATAGCGATCTCTTTCGCCGCTTTCGCCGCGTCAACCTGCGCGCCTATGCGCCCAAACGACAACAGCGGCAGATTGATCCCAATTCCAGCTTGCGCGGACTGAGACTGCCTGTCAAACAGATCGCCAAGCTCCGCGCTGGCAAACCCAGCCGATCCCGTAAGCGAAATCGACGGCAGATACTGCGCCCGCGCCGCGCCGATGGAGTAGTTCGACGCCTTTAGCTCCTCTTCGGCGGCTTTGATGTCAGGTCGGCGCAAGATCAGATCGCTTGGCAGATAGGCGCTTGGCAGCGCCGACGAGGGGAAGCGATCGTTTAGCTTGGCGCTATTTTCAAAGATCGCCTTAGGCGATCTGCCCAGCAGCACATAAAAGGCGTTCTGCGCCGCCTCTTTCTGGCGTTTAACGTCTATCAGTTGCGCCCTTGTGCCGTTGAGGTTCGCCGCGACTTGGCTTAGTATCAGCTCGGTCAGCGCGCCCGCTCTCGCCTGCGATTTTCTAAGCTCGTACGCCCGCTCCTTGCCCTGTAGCATCTCCTCCACATCGCGCTCGTTGTAGGTCAGCGCGAGCAGTCCGTAGTAGCTTTCGATCGCGCCGCTTACCAGCGAAAGCCTGATCGTCTCCCGCGTGGCTTCCATAGCCAGCAGTTGCGAAAGCGCGGATTTTTTGCTATCGCCCAGCCTAGACCACAGATCGACCTCGTAGCTGAGAACGCCGCTGAGCGCAAAGCTGTCGGCGTCGATAAGCTTGGAGCCGTCCAGCGGATCGCGTTTCCATGTCCGCCTGCCTTCGCTAGAGAGCGCGAAATTGGGGTATTGCTGCGCGGACGCCAGCCCCAGCGCGGCGCGGGCGCGCGCCACATTGCCCGCGGCGATCGCCAGATCGTAGTTATGCTCCAGCGCCTCGTTTACGATCGCGTCGAGGTTGGGATCGTTAAACCCGCGCCACCACGCCTCGTCGATCTTCAGCTTCTTGTCCGCGGCGGCGGGCAGTTCGTTTGCCGGCGTAGCGTATTTGGGCGCCATCGAGCAGCCGCCCAGCAACAGCAAAGTTGGCAATATCAAGAGTATGTTACGCATTGGCGCCCTTTTTCAGCAGTTTGGCGAAAAAATCGCCTATCTTGCCCATATGGACATAAAACAGCGGGATATAAAAGACCGCGATAAAGGTCGCGGCAAGCATACCGCCGATCACGCCCGTGCCGATCGCGTGGCGCGCCGACTCGCCCGCGCCCGTGCTTATGGCAAGCGGCAGCACGCCGAGCATAAACGCCAGCGAGGTCATAATGATCGGGCGGAAGCGCAGTTTCGCCGCCTCGATCGCCGCCTCGACATGCCCGTAGCCCTCTTCGCGCTTGTTCATCGCGAACTCGATAATCAAAATGGCGTTTTTCGCCGCCAGACCGATCAGCACCACAAGCCCTATCTGGAAATAGAGATCGTTGTTAAGCCCTCTAAGCGCCACGGCTACGATCGCGCCAAATACGGCAAACGGCACCGCCGCGACGACGGCAAGCGGCATCAGCCAGCGTTCATAGAGCGCGGCTAAGATCAAGAACACCAGCAGAACGCCAAACACAAACGCCTGAATACCCGTGCCGCTCATCGCCTTCTCCTGATAGGAGCTGCCCGACCACGCCAGCGTGTAACCCTCCGGCAGCACTTCGGCGGCTACCTCCTCGATCGCCGCGATCGCCGCGCCGCTGCTTATACCCGCCTTCGGCTCGCCCGTAATCTGCGCGCTTGGAAACAGGTTGAAGCGCTGAACGACATCCGGTCCCAGCACGCGATTAACGGTTACCAGCGCGCTAAGCGGGATCATCTCGCCGCTACCGGATCGCACAAACACATCCTCGAGATTTTCGGGGCTTTTTCTAAACTCGCCCTGCGACTGCATCATCACGCGGAAAGCGCGGGAGTACATATTGAAGTCGTTGACATAATACGCGCCAAAGGTCGCCTGCATAGCGCCGAAAAGCTCGCTAACCGACACGCCGAGCATTTTCGCCTTGTCGCGATCAAGCTCTATTCGGTACTGCGGCGTATCCACATCAATAGTGCTGCGAACCTGCGTAAGTTCTGGGCGCTGGTTGGCTTTTTCCACAATCTTGGTGATATATTGCGCCAGATCGCGGACGCCGCCGCCCGTGCGATCCTGTACATGCATCTCGAAGCCGCCGCCAATGCTAAGCCCCATAATCGGCGGCGGGTTGATAGCGAAAACCAGCGCGTCGGGGTTTTGCATAAACTGCCCGATAAACTTTCCCGCCAGCGCCTGCGAATGCTCCTCCGGTTTGGTGCGTTTCGACCAATCCGTAAGGTTGATAAATCCAGCGCCCGCGCTAGGTTTAAGGGCGTTGGACATCATATCGATGCCGCTCATCATCGTGGCGTATTCCACCAGCGGGCTAGACATAGCCGTATCGGTTACTTTGTCCATCACCTTCTGCGTGCGCTCCAGCGAAGCGGCGGGCGGCAGATTGGCGATCACCATCAAGCCGCCCTTGTCCTCCATAGGCACCAGCGCGCCCGGGACGCGCTCAAACAGATCGTAGGCGATATACATCAACCCTATAAACAGCAGCACGAAAATAGCGCCGAAGCGCACCGTCTGGCGCACCCCTTCCGAGAAGCGCTGCGTGATCCACATAAACGACTGGTTAAACAGACGAAGCGGCAATATAGGCTCCGGATCGTGCGCTCTAAGCAGCACGCCGCACAGCGCGGGGGTGAGCGTCAGCGCCACAAAGCCCGATATTACGACGCTGATTACGATCGTCGTGGCAAACTGCTTGTACATCTCGCCCGTAAAGCCGCCCATCAAAGAAACGGGGATAAAGACGGCGCACAGCGTCAGCACGATCGCCACGATAGGACCGGTAACCTCGCTCATCGCCGTGATCGCCGCTTTTTTGACGCTCAAATGCGGATGGGTTCGTAATATCCGCTCCACATTCTCGATAACGATGATCGCGTCGTCCACCACAATCCCGATGGCGAGCACCAGCGCGAAAAGCGTGAGCAGGTTGATCGAAAAGCCCAGCGCGTAAAGCCCCGCGAACGAACCGATAATCGATACTGGCACGGCGAGCATAGGTATAAGCGTGGCGCGCCAGTTTTGCAAAAAGAAGTAGATGATCAGCATCACAAACAACAGCGCCTCGCCGATCGTCTTGATCACCTCGTTGATCGAGACGCGTACAAACTTGGTCGTGTCGTAGGGAATTACATAGCTGATCCCCTCCGGAAAGCGTTCGCTTAAGCGCAGCATAGCGGCGCTCACCTCGTCGGCGGTTTCCAGCGCGTTGGCGCCAGATTGCAAAAATATGCCGATCGGCACGGCGGGCATCTTGTTTTGTCTGGCGTTGAAGCTGTAGTTTTGCGCGCCAAGCTCCACGACCGCTACGTCTTTCAGCCGCAGAAAAGTACCGTCGGCGTTGGCTCTGATAATGATATTGCCAAAGCTCTCCGGATCGGTAAGCCTGCCTTGCGAGACGATCGTATAGGTGAACATCGTCTCGCCGCCGGCGGAGGGCGCCTGCCCAAACTGCCCGGGCGCGTACTGCGCGTTTTGCTCGCGGATAATGTTGATCAGATCGGTTGGCGTAAGGTTGAACTTGGCGAGGCGATCGGGGCGCAGCCAGATACGCATAGCGTAATCCTTGCTGCCGAAGATCACCGCGTCGCCCACGCCCTTGATCCGCTTTAGATCGTCCAAGACGTTGAGCAGCGCGTAGTTGCTGATATATACCGCGTCGTAGCGGGCGGGATCGCCGCGCATAGCGATGATCTCAAGCATCGTGTTGGTGCGTTTGCGCACCGTTACGCCCTGCTGCTGTACCTCTTGAGGCAGGCGGGAGATCGTCCCCTGAACGCGGTTATAGACATTGATCGTCGCCTCGTCGGGATCGGTGCCGGTTTCAAAGAACACGCTGATCATCACCTCGCCGCTTGCCGAAGCGCTCGACTGCATATAGATCATATCTTCCACGCCGTTGATCGCCTGCTCGATCGGCGAGGCGACGGTAGCCGAAGCGGTTTCAGCCGACGCGCCCGGGTAGCTTGTGAAAACCATCACCTGCGGCGGCACCACCTGCGGATACTCCTCCACGGGCAGCGATCGCATAGCGATCACCCCCGCCAGCACAATCACGATCGACAGCACGCTCGCCAAAATCGGGCGATCGATAAAGAGCTTAGAAAACATCTATCGCCCTTGCTCTTGAGGCGCCGCTTGGTTTGCCTCGACCACGGGAGAGCCCGGGCGCAGTTTCTGCAAATTGTTCATAATAACCTTGTCGCCGTCTTTCAGCCCAGCGCTTACGATCAAAAAGCGATCGTTTTCGCCGTCGATCGTTATGTGGCGCCGCGAGGCGTTGGCGTCCTCGATCACATATAGAAACTTGCCTTCGGGCGTTTGTACCAGCGCTTCGGAGGGGACGCGGAAGGCGTTTTTCTTTTTGACGCCGCTTAGAACCACCCGCGCAAACTGCCCGGGCATCAGCTCGCCGTTAGGGTTTGGCAGGACGGCGCGCGCCTTGACGCTGCCCGTGTTCATATCGATCGACGCGTCCACGAAGTCGATCCTGCCCTCGCTCGTATACTCCCTGCCGCCTTCGCTTTTGACGGAGACGCGAATGCCCGTAGGATTCGCCCAAGTTCCGCTTTCGAGCGCGTAGCCGCTTCTAAGCCTTTCGATATTGGTCAGCGAAAACTCGGCGTGCAGCGGATCGGTTTTGGTGATGGTGGTCAGCAGCGTCCCCGCGTTGATCAGATTGCCCGCGTCCAGCGCCGTCGTTCCCGCGAAGCCGCCGATTGGCGCTTTGACGCGGGTATAGCCAAGATCGAGCGCCGCGTTTTCCAGCGCCGCTTTGGCGCTCTCGTACGCCGCCAGCGTAGCGTCGCGATCCTTTTCGCTTATGGCTTTCGTGGCAAAGAGCTTTTCGGCGCGTTTGTATTCGCGTTCGGCTTGGTTGAACGCCGCCTGCGCCGAGTCCTTTGCCGCCTTGTATTTGGCGGGGTCGATCACAAAGAGCGTCGCGTCCGCGGCGACTTGCGCGCCCTCTATATACTCGCGGCTGAACAGCGCGCCGCCCACTTTGGCGCGCACCTCCACGAAACCGGAGCTAACCAGCTTGGCGGGATACTCCAGCGTCACATCCAGATCGCCCCCCTGCGCGGTAAAGGTTTTCACGGATATGGGCTGCTGCGCCCGTTGTTGAGCGCCGCCGCCTTGCGCGCCGCTTGGACCGTCTTGGCAACCTAAGAAAACTATGCCGATCAGAGCGCACAGCGCTTTTTTCATCGTAGTCCTTTTCGTCTTGTGTTTAATAGTGTAACATTTGTTACACTTTTATGAGCGGCAATACTACCCAACCCAAACTTAAATAACGCGAGTCTAAGCGGAGAAACCGTACAGAAAAAATCGCGCGGCTTCCTTCGCGATCGCCTTGCGCTGAGCGGAGTCGATAGCTTCGCGTCTGCCTGTGACGATAGCGTGAATATGGCGCGGCTCCTTGACGCAGCCGATAAACCGCGCCGCCGCCACAAACGGATCGCCCTCGCGCAACGCCCCCTTTTGCTGCTGCTTTTTGATATAGGCGGCGAGCGTCGATATATGCCCTTTGATCGCTATCTCCATCACTATGCGCCCTAGTTTGGCGTCGCTTTTGAAGCCTTCGGTTACGATCAGGCGGTGCATCAGCATCGCCTTTTCGTCGAAGATGGCGTCGATGATCTTCAGCGCGAAGGCGTTGAGACACTCCTCGATCGGCGCCTCTTGCATCTGCTCGGCTACGCGCTCGAACTCCAGCGTCATCTTTTTTGTCTGATGCTCGAACGCGGCGGCAAACAGCCCCTCTTTTGAGCCGAAGCGCTTGTAGATCGTGCTGAACGATCCGCCGCTTTTGCGAATCACTTCGCGCATACCCGTCTTTGCGAAGCCGCGCTTGACAAACTCCTCGAACGCCGCCTCCAAAAAACGATCGTTGCTTACGCCGCCTTCTCTCTCTGATTTTCCCATTTGGCATTTCATCGGCGACAATAATACCTCAAATTCTCTATCGCCCGCAATCGCGGCGGCAATATTGGGCGCGGCGGCGCGGCAAAGAGGCTTCTTGTTACACTTCTTGC
>JAITEA010000131.1 GCA_031282285.1 Helicobacteraceae bacterium | reverse complement strand
CGTCGATCCAATCGGCGTAAGAGGCGTAAGCGCTTTTTTCCTCCAGCCACAGCTTCAGCGCGTCCGCCGTAAAGAGCGGCAGACGGTAGGCGCTTATGTCGGCGACAGGCTCGGCGAGGCGGTAATCGGTTTCGGCGATCCTAGCGCCGGCGACGATGTTGTCAGCCGGATAGGCGACGCCCTCTTTTCGCAATACCTTCCCAAAGAAGCCCAGATCGGCGGTCGCGTGCCTGCCGCAGCTATTGGGGCAGCCCGAAATGTGAATCTTGAAGCCTTTGAGCTTATCGAGATCGATCCCGCTTTTGACCAGCGCGCGTTCGATCGCGCTCGCCGCGCCGCGCGGAATCGTGATGCCAAGCTGACAGGTCGCCGCGCCCGTGCAAAATACCGCGTCGCCCAAGATCGCGCTCTTTTGCGTCTGCGGCGAGAGCGCGGCGATCAGCGGATAGAGCGCGGATAGTTCGCCGCCCGTCAAGTTGCGCAGATAGAGGTTTTGATCGCAACCAAAGCGCAGAATATCCCGATCGCGCGGCAACGCGGCGGCAAGCGCAAGCGCGCTATCGGCGCTCAGATCGCCTAGCAGTAGCGGGACTTTCGCGCCGTAGTAGCCCGCTTGCTTTTGCGCGAAGACAAAGCGATCCGCCCATATTTTCAGATCGCCCGCAAACGCCGCCTCGCTTGGGCGCTCGATCGGCTTGGGTTTGTCAATCGGCTTAAACTCAAGATCGTAATCGCCCCGCGCCTTGATCGCCGCGATCTTTGCTTCGACCAGCGCTCTAAACGGCTCCAAACCGATCTCCTCAAGCAAAAACCGCAGCCTCGCGTTATGCTTATTTTTGCGGTTGCCGCGCTCGTCGAAAACCTCTTTGATCGCCTGAGCGAGCAGAAAAATCTCCCCTTCCGGCAGAAACTCGTCGTAGAGTTTCGCCACGCGGCTTTTGGCGCCCATACCGCCGCCGATCAAGACTTTGAAACCCTTTTTGCCGTCTTTGATCTTGGCTATAAATCCCACATCGGCGATACACGCCGCGCCGCGATCGGCGCTCGAGCCGCTGAAACTGATCTTAAACTTGCGCGGCAGGGAGAAGGAGTCTTTTTGCGCCAGCATCTTTTCGGTAAGCGCGATCGCGTGCGGCGTAGTATCAAACGCCTCGTCCGCGGCGACGCCCGCTAGAATATCCGCCGTTATATTGCGCACCGTGTTGCCGCCGCCGCCGCGCCCCGTGAGCGAAGCGGCGTGAAGCCCCTCGATTACGGCTAGGAAGTCGTCAAACTTGACATAATGCAGTTGCGCGCCGCCGCGCGTGGTGATATGCAGTTTGCCGTTCGCGTAACGATTGGCGAGCGAGGCGAGCGCGGTAAGCTGATCGGCGCTAATTATTCCGCCCGTCAGTTTCACGCGAACCATATAGGTTTGCGCCTCGCGCTGTTCGTATATGCCAAACGGCACGCGGATCGTCTTGAACTTCAGATCGTCGATCGCGCCGCTTTTGTACTCTTCGTACGAGCGCCTGAACGACTCAAAATCGCTATGGACGCTTCGTGGTATTTGGTAGCCGCTCATATAATTACAACCTCCTCGTTCCGCGCTTTGCCCTCTTTGATTTGGAAACTTTTCAGCGTCGGCGTTTCGCCCGCGAGCGAAACGATGATATAGCTGATATTTGGATCGTAGGCAAGCCGTATATCCTCCGCGCTTGGTCTGGCTGGCGTGGCGGGGTGCGAATGATAGCAGGCGATCAACCGCAGTTTTTGCGCGCTCGCCGCTTTGAACGCGGCAAACTGCTCTTGCGGGTCGAACGAAAAATGCTCCTCGCTGGCGTCGGTATTGGTCATCGGGTAATGCAGACCGATTACGCCGTCCAAGCCGCCCAGATAGCCGCACGCCTCGATCGGCGCGTCCTTTTGCGCGTGGGCAATAATCGCGTCGTATATATGCTTTGGAATACTGATCATAGCTTCAGATCGCAGGCGGGTTGTTCGTAATCGCTCAAAACGATCCGCGCGTTTTCGCCGCAGACGCGGCATTTTGGGTTGCGTTTCAGCGCGATCTTGCGAAAGCTCATCGCCTTTGCCTCGAAGCAAAGCAGCGCGTTGAAAAGCGGCTCGCCCACGCCGACGATATACTTTAACGCTTCGGCGGCTTGGATTGTTCCCAGCATACCCGCCACCGCGCCCAAAATGCCCGCGCTGGAGCAGGTGGGGACGACGCCCGCGGGCGGCGGCGAATCGAACGCGCAGGCGTAGCAGGCGCTTTCGTAGGGTTTGATAGTCATTGTCTGCCCCGAAAAACGAAGAATGCCGCCGTGCGAATAGGGCTTTTTATGCAACACGCAGGCGTCGTTGATTAAAAACTTCGCGGCGAAGTTGTCCGTGCCGTCGATCACGAAATCATACGGCGCGATAATCTCCTCGATATTTTCAGCCGTAATCATCGTCTGATAGGTATTCACGACGATATGCGGGTTGATCGCCAGCATTTTATCTCTGGCGCTCAACGCTTTGGGCGTTCCTATATCTTTGGTCGTATGGACGATCTGCCGCTGGAGGTTGCTAAGGTCTGCCGCGTCGCCGTCGGCTATACCAATCGTCCCTACGCCCGCCGCCGCCAGATACAAAGCGATCGGCGAACCAAGCCCGCCCGCGCCGATAACCAGAACTTTGGCGTTCAGGATTTTCTCCTGCCCCTCTATGCCCACCTCTTCTAAGATGATGTGCCTTGAGTAGCGCTCCAGCTCTTCGTCGCTCCACTCTCTCATCAACCGCCCTCCATAAAGCGCAGAAATTAATCTCGTCGCCTCTTTGGCGGCGTTTTGGTAGGCGCATTATAGCGCTCTATCGGTTAATGATAAGTAAATCAAGCGGACTTATTGCCTTTACTCCCCTCCCCCTCCATATGCGATCGTCGCTTTCTTCCGCGATAATTTCCCCCCTGACAAGGGGGGTTAGGGGGGTTTTCCCGTGTCTTATGCGAGCGTAGCTTACGCGCTGCTTAGCTCTCCGATAAGAGCAGGTTTACGGTTTTTCAAAAAAACGATTTTATTCGGCTCTTTTTAACCTATCAGACAGCGAAAAAAATATTTTTTAATGTTAAAGCGCTATAATTCCATTAGCTTTTGTTTACCGGTAGCGAATATCGGCGGCAAGAGCGTTGGTTGATTGTCTTACAAAACCAAAACGCCTTAATCCGTAAGGAGGTAGGTTGTACAGACCCGATTTTTAAGGGGATTGAGACATCTAGAAGTTTTTTCATCTTAAATCCTTTCTTGTACAGACCCGATTGGCGCTAAACCCCCCTGATACGGGGGGCAGGGGGGGGGTTCTCCGCTTCGCCCCTCCTATGCGAGCGTCGCTCCGCGCCGCTCGCGTTTGACCCAAGCTTGAGGTGATTACGACGCGTCTTTCCGTCATTCCCGCGCAGGCGGGAATCCAAAAAGATTTGAAACCTCCCTTGCCCCCCTTATCAGGGGGCGAAGCGGCGCGGAACGCCGCTCGCATTCTCTCCCCGCGCGCTTAAAGCCGCTCTTTTAGATCGCGTATTGAGCGTCTAGCGCGACGAAGGGGTATCCCCGTTAGCGAGCGAAGCGAAGCGTAAACAGGGGAATGGTCGCGCTACGCGAAAAAGCGATCTGAAAGGAAATAAGGCTCAAAGCGCGCGGTTTCTTTATCTTGCTTTCTTTGGCGGCAAAGAAAGCAAGAAAGAGAAAAAATAAACAAGGTTTGATCGGAAGGAGAAGGTTTGACAAGATGGATTGGTGCTTTCCTACGCGCCTTGCGCTCCTGCGGAGCGGGCGCTGTGCGGGAATGACGAGAGGCGCGATCGCAAGTTTAACGGCTTATGAAAGGTTTGAAACCCCCCCCCCTTGACAGGGGGGAACAAGATGGATTCCCGCCTTCGCGGGAATGACAAAAGGCGCGATCGGCGCCTTTTGCGAGCGTAGCTTTGTCTCTTGATAATGGGGGGGGGGGTTTTCTCGCCGCTTCTTTAGCGGTTTGATTTTAACGCGCGACTTGTTTTCCAAGTTCGCGACAAATTGCCTATCATTGGACTACGGGGCAAATATATTCGGAAAGCCGATCGATAATAGCGCTTTGCGAGGAGTCGTTCCACCGCATTGGAATACTCCATTCCCGCTTTTCATCAAACGATACAAACCACAATAAACCATCGTCGTACGGAAGAAACGAATATCCCAAAAATATCCACTCTTCTCCTTCGGGATGAATATGCTCGTCGTGATCTTGAAAACTCTTAATAACCCGATACCGTTTCGACGGACGCAGAAACTGATGCGCGTTTCCTTTGCGGGATTTACTCCAAAACCCCATTTTCTTAGGTCCAATCATAAAATTACCTCCGCCAGCGTTTAGCCGCCCAACGCTACATAAAAAATCGCCATCGCCGCGCTTGCGTTCGTAATAGCGGCAACGATCGTTAGCGCGTAGTTGTAGAATTAAACTCTACTTCCGCAAATTCGTCGCGATCGCTCTTGTCGCCTAATCCTAGCTGACCATTGACATTGTATCCAGCCGCGTAAACTTTGCCGTCGCTATCGACGGCGAAAGAGTGGGCGATCCCCGCGGCTATCGCGGTAATCTTTTTGCCGCCGCAACCAATCAGCGCTAACGAAACAAGCAGGATTGAGAAAAATCCGCGTAACGAAACCGGAGAAAAAACGGCGCTTCGCCGTTGATCGTTTAAGGCGGCGGTTTGATATGGCATTGGTCGATCCTCGCTTTACTTGACGGTATGATCGTTATAGCGTAGCCGCGGGGTTAAACTTGGC
>JAITEA010000110.1 GCA_031282285.1 Helicobacteraceae bacterium | reverse complement strand
TCAAAACGCAAGATCGTGCCGTGTAGAGTTTCGGCGCCCTGCTTGCTTGTCATCTGTATCTCAAGCGGCTGCCATATCCCGTCGATCTGTTCTAGTTTCGTAATATCCATTAGCTTGATTCTGCCCTGTTTTTTCTCGTAATGCACGGCGCGGACGATCACAAAGTTATCCTGCCGGACAAGCAGCAGCGATTTTGTATATCCGCTTTCGTCGATAACCTTTTTCGTTCTGGGAACGCACTCGATCACCCATACTTTACGCCCGTTTACCTCGCGCTCCTCGATCAGCTTAAAATCATAGTCGTCAAGCTCGCGGCTTGCCATATCGCCGTAGCTGAAATCCGAACCCATAAAACTGCTCGATTTATCCGAACTGGCGATCCGTTTGCTCTTTTTAAGCGCGGGCAGATAGAGCCACTGATCGTCGTCTTTGTCCGGATCGTCGTAATCGTAGGTTAAAAACCCCGTATTTCTCACGTCGGAAGGCTCCAGAAAAAATATCAGCTTGTAGCTATCCTCGCCTTCGTCGCGCCGAAACTGACGCAGCGATCGTACGCGCCTGTCTTTATTCTTGTCGATTAGGATCATCTCCATATCTGCCGTCATACGATCGCCCTCGTTTCTGGCGTCGACTTTTTCCATAATCTCTCTTGCCGCTTTATCGTCCCCAAACAGCGCGGAGAACAACGCGGCGCACACCGCCAGCGCGCGCAATAATTTTCTCACTATAAAACTCCTTTGTTGAATTTGATATAAAGGCTTACAAGCGCGGGCGAAAACAGCAGATCGGCAAGCAGCGCCAAGACGATGCAAACGCCGGAGATTAAGCCGAAATTGACGATATTGCTCATCGTAGCGAACATATAGGTAAAAAAGCCCGCCGACATTACAACGGTAGTTACGCACATAGCCCGCCCCGTCGTAAGAAAAGTCTGTTTCGTCGCCGTAAGCGTATCGCCGTATTCGCCGTAATATCTGCGAAAATTATGCGCGAAATGGATCGTATCGTCCACCGCGAGGCTGATAATAATCGATCCCGTCAGCATCATAAAAATATCGAAAGGAATTTCGAGCGCGACCATCAGCGCCATTCCAAACAAAATCGGCGCCAAATTAGGCGCCATCATCAGCGCCCCAAGCCTTATATTGGCAAGCAGAGCGATCATCATAAGGCTGATCGTAACAATCGCCGTCGCGTAGCTTGTCGCCATCGAATGCAGCGCCGCGTAGATCACGCGAACCAGCAGCGGCGACAGCCCCGTCAAGGTTATCTCCGCGTCCTCGAACGCCGATTGGTAGAGCGCCTCCAGCCGATCCAGAAGCGGCTTTTCCCCAACCGCGTCGCCAAAGGGGAGCTTGTGCGTCAGCCGCGCCTGCGAAAAGCGCGCGTTGGCGACCTCCTCCGGATCGTCGCTGCCGCTGTTGGAAAAGAGCAGCAGCTCCTGCGCGATCAGATCGCGATTGTCGGCGATCGCGTAAAACTCCTCGCGGTTTTCGTTCAAAGCGCGGTTGATCTCCTTGAGAATCTCGCTGATTCCAAAGGCTTTGCCCACGAAATAGCCCTCTGTCTCAAAGCCCTGCGCCTCTTTTAACGCCTTGTCCATCGTTGCGAGCCTCGCGGGATCGTAAAGCGCGTTTTCATCTTTGAAATCCACGACGATCTCCGCGCTGACGCTGCCTCCCATCACCCGATCGATCGCTTCGGAGGCTTGGCGTATCTGGCTGTGTTGCGGAAACCAGCTAAGCATAGCGTGGCTTAACCGCGCCTGCGTAACGGCGGCGAGCGCGACGACGATCAGCGTCGCGAAAACGATCGCGATCGCTTTGTCGTTGGCGACGGAAAAATTGGCGATCGCGGTCAGCGCGCGATCGGCGAAGGCAAAAGGTTTTCGCGCCCGCGCTTTTATGGGCGCGATCGCGAGCAAGGCGGGCAGAAAAACAATCGTAAAAAACAGCGACAAAGCGACGCCAAACGCCGCGTATCGTCCCACGTCGGCGATCGGCGCAAGCTCGGCGGCGGCGAACGAGCCAATACCCGCGATCGTCGTAAGCGCGGTCATCGCGACAGCCAGCCCCGAATGCCCCAGCGCGTTTGCGATCGCCTCCCGTTTGCTTTTGCCCGCGTCGATCTCCAGATAGAACATCGAAACAAGATGCGTCGCCGCGCCCACCCCGACTGCCAAAAGCAGGCTTGGCAACACCTGCGTCGGGATTTTGACGCTGACGCCCAGAAACGCCATCAGCCCAATAGTACACGCCAGCGAAAGCGCCGACACGAGCAGCGGAAATATCGCGCCGCTAATCCTGCGAAAGGTCGCAAACAGCGCGAGCAGGATAACCAGAACCAAAGCGCCCATAAAGGTACGAATATCATCCTGCATATAGCGTTTGAGCGAGTCGGTAACGATCGGGCTTCCCGCCAGCATAACGGGCAGTTCGGCGCTATCCTCCTCAAGCGCGATCTTTTCCAGCGCGGCGGCAAACTCGCCGTTTTGTTCGTTGTTTAGGTATTGCGCCGCCGTTTTGCCCTCCGACGCGGCGAGCGCGTCGAAATCGTCAAGCAAATTGGCGCTTTCGGCTTCGGGCGCGAAAGCCAGCGTGGAGACGACGATGGTCGCGTAGCGCCCGTCTTCGGAGATATACAGGTTTTTGTAAAACTCGTTATTTAACGCCCGCTTTTTGATCGCCGCCCACTCCTCGTCCGTTTGCGGCTGGTTTTCAAACAGCTCCTCTACGATCAACTCGTCGCCTTCGCCGCGCGTGTTTCTGGCGTTGATCAGGCTCGTCGCCTCGTCCAGATACGGAACGCGCTCATCGATCTTTTGATGAATGCGGCGCATTTTCTCGATCGTCGCCGGCGTGAAAATATCCGCCGGACCTAGCATAAATACCGCCCGCTCCTCGCGCCCGTAAGCGTCGCGGAAGGCGTTGTATTTGACGATCGCCGGATCGTCGGGGAAAAAGAAGCCTTCGGTGGAGGCGTCGATAGACGCTTTGGGGAGATTAACGACAAACGGCGCGGCGATCGCGAGCGAAAAGAGCAAGGTTTTTAGGGGGTTGTCCGCGACGAAATATCCAAACCGCTTAAACCATCTCTCGAACGCCGCCCGATAATTTTTCACCGCGCCTCTCTTTGCGAAACTTTAACGACGGCGATTATAGCGTTACGCGGCAAACTTTACGCAATAAAACCGCGCGGCGTCTTGACGCCGCATCTAACCCCTCAATCCATCCAAAGATTTGAATCTGGTTTCGCTTAAAGTCGATTTAATGAGATTAAGATTTTCCCTACGCGATCGCC
>JAITEA010000089.1 GCA_031282285.1 Helicobacteraceae bacterium | reverse complement strand
GCTATTACGGGGCTTTACTTTTATATCCCAATGCTAAAACAAAACTTCTCAAAAAACATAAAACCGAACTTTAAGGCTAAAGGTTATAGCTTCTGGCATAAACTCCACAGTATAACGGGAGTCTATACCTTTGTCTTTGTCCTTTTAATGTCTTTAAGCGGGTTATACTTTGCGTACGATTGGTTTAAGACTGGCTTTTACGCTTTAATTGGGTATGAAAGAGAAGCCTATGTTCCAAGCGAAAAAGAGGAGTTTATCCCTAAACCAAACGATATAAGCGAAATAGCGAGAGCGTATGAGATAGCAGTAGATAATGCGCCAAAAGATAATGGTTTTATGATGTGGATTCCAAACAGGGCGGGAGAGTTTTATGGGGTTGGATATAAAAACAGAGACTATGTAGGATATGTAGGAGACGGAATGACTATCGATATGGATAGCGGCGCGATCAAATACAATAAATACATCGACAAGCCTTTCAAGGAAAAAGCATTGTCAAGTATGCCTCAGCTTCATTATGGAACATTCTTTGGCGAGATTGGCAAGGCGTTATGGTGCGTTTCGTCTCTGGCTATGGCTTTGTTTGGCGTAAGCGGAGCGATAATGTTCTATAAGCGGACAAAGCGAAAGAGAGAGGCAAGCGCAGTCAAAGCGACGGGCGTTGAAGGTTCTGCCGCGATCGCTGGCGTTGAAGGCGTTGCGAGCAGTGAGGAAGTTTAGGTAGATGGATTCCCGCCTTCCTACGCGATATCCTCCCTCCGCAACGACAGAGCGGAGACGCTCCTGTTGCTCCGCGGGGCGCTTGCTACGCAAGCTATCGCTTCGCGGGAATGACGGGAAAAGGCGCGATCGCAAGCTTAACGACTTATGAAAGGTTTTGAAACCCCCCTCAATCCCCCCTTGTCGGGGGGGGGCGAAGCGGAGCGCAAGCGACGCTTGCTGGCGTTGAAGGCGCTACCGAAACCGTGATTGGGCTTGAGTTGCAAGAACAGCCCAATCCGAAAGACAGGCGTTAAGGATCAAACAGATTGGCTTGAGTAGGAGCGGCGTTCGGCGCGGCGAGTTTCAGCGCCTCGTAGCTTTTGATCGTGGCGATACGCCCCTTTGCCGTGCGCTCCAGATAGCCGTTGGCGAGCAGATACGGCTCTATCACCTCCTCGATCGTCGCGCCGTCCTCGCTTAGCGCCGCGCCAAGCGTGCTTAGCCCGATCGCCCTGCCTCGCGCCTCGACCAAAAGCCCAAGCAGGCGCAGATCAAGTTCGTCGAAGCCGTGTTCGTTCACGCCCAAAGCGTTCAGCGCGGCTTTGGCGCGATCGACGCCGATCGCCGTTTCGCCCTCGACCTCCGCGTAATCGCGCACGCGGCGCAGCAAACGCAGCGCGATTCTGGGCGTTCCGCGGCTGCGGCGCGCTATCTCTTCGGCGGCGATCTTGTCGATCGGCTTGCCTAGCTTGTTGGCGGCGCGAGTGGCGATCTGGGCAAGCTCCGCGGGATTGTAAAACTGCATCCGAAAGTGCGCGCCGAAACGATCGCGCAGCGGGTTGCTGATCATACCCGCCCTCGTCGTCGCGCCGATCAGCGTAAAGCGCGGCAGATCGATTTTGACCGTCTGCGCGGCGGGACCGCTGCCGATAATAATATCGAGCCGGTAGTCCTCCATAGCTGGGTAAAGCACCTCCTCAATCGTATGGCTCAGGCGGTGAATCTCGTCGATAAAGAGAATATCGCCCTCGCTTAGATTGGTCAGTATCGCCGCCAGATCGCCGCTTTTTTCTATCATCGGACCAGCCGTCGTCTTGATGTTTGCGCCCATTTCGCGGGCGATCAGATACGCCAGCGTGGTTTTGCCAAGCCCGGGCGGTCCGAAAAAGAGGATATGATCAATAGGTTCCTTGCGTTTTCTCGCCGCGTCGATAAAAACGCGCAGGTTGTTTTTGATTGCCTTCTGCCCGATGTAATCATCCCACGCGCTAGGGCGCAGACTGGCGTCCTCCGCGCTGTCGAACGCGATCTTTTCAACCTCTACGATACGCTCCATAACTACCTTCAGCCCTTGTTTGGCATTATTTTAGCAAATGGTTAGAAAGGAACGCATGAAAGAGCTCGCGCTTGGCGCCGCCGTGCAAAAGCAGATTGACGAGATCGCCAAGTCTCTCGATCTGGCGCAAAATGGCAGAACCGTCGTGCGGCTTTGCGGCACGGACGACCCAAACAAAAAGACGCTCGAGCTGATAAGCGGCGAATGGGATCCGAGCAAGCCGTGGTTTGTCGTCGACGAGGGCGGCAAAATACACGCGCTCACCAATATAGAATCTTTTATGCAGTTCATTCGCTCCCTCCACGGCGTCTCCAGCGAAAACTTCAGCCTCAAGCTGGAAAAGGCGATCTGGCGCAATCTGCCCGTCGATTTCGGCGATGTGTGGGCGGTGGCGATCGCCGAATTGGAGAGCCGTCTGGCGGAAAACCGCGAATCGCGCATTCTTGAGGTGGATATAGAGCGGCTTGTGGAGCGCATTCGCAAGGAGCATCCCAATCTTTTTTACCACATCAAAGATGATATGGCGGAGCGGCAAGATCGCGATTAGCAAGCGTCCGCCCGCTATGCGGCGGGCGGAATGGCGGGCTAGAACTTGCCGCCTTCGACGATCAGGTCTTCGGGTTTGACGAAATCGCCGTAGTAGGGTTTGAGCGTTTCGTTGAACGCTTTGAGCGCGAACCGCTCTTTGCCGAGTTTTTCAAAGGTTTGGTTGATCCAGTCCCTTAGCTCCGTATTGCCCTTTTGCACCGCCGGCGCGATGGGATCGACGCCGCCGAGCGAGCCGATGCCGACCTTGTAGCCCTTGTTTTCCAGCGCCCAAGCCAGCACCAGCGTGTT
>JAITEA010000076.1 GCA_031282285.1 Helicobacteraceae bacterium | reverse complement strand
TATCGCGATAGCCGCGGAGACTTCTAAATCCCTCGCCCTTGATAGCGACGGCAAGGTTTACGCGGCTGGCTGGAACGAATATGGTCAGTTGGGATTAGGCGACAATATCGATCGCAACGCCTTTACGGAAGTAGCGGCGCTTAAAGGTAAAAAGATTATCGCGATAGCCGCGGGGCACAGACACTCGCTTGCCCTTGATAGCGACGGCAAGGTTTACGCGACGGGAGACAACGAAGATGGAGAGCTGGGATTAGGCGATAAGATCAATCGCGATCGGTTTACCGAAGTATCGTCGCTTAAAGGCAAGAAGATTATCGCTATAGAAGCGGGAAGCTTTGCATCATTCGCCCTTGATAGCGACGGTAAGGTTTACGCGATAGGATATAACACACACGGTCAGTTAGGGTTAGGCGATACGAACTATCGCGATCGGTTTACCGAAGTATTGTCGCTTAGCGGCAAAAAGATTATCGCGATAGCCGCGGAGACTTCTAAATCCCTCGCCCTTGATAGCGACGGCAAGGTTTACGCGGCTGGCTGGAACAAATATGGTCAGTTGGGATTAGGCGACAATATAGATCGCAACGCCTTTACGGAAGTAGCGGCGCTTAAAGGTAAAAGGATTATCGCGATAGCCGCGGGATGGAGACACTCGCTTGCCCTTGATAGCGGCGGCAAGGTTTACGCGACGGGAGAAAATGAAGAGAGCCGGCTGGGGCTAGGCGATAAGATCAATCGTAACGAGTTTACGGAAGCCAAGTTCTAGCCCCGTAGCGGCGCGCCAACAATTATTAGCGCGCTCGCTCTTTTGGCGGCGCGGGAAAACCGGAAGCGCTAAAGCCGTCAAAACTATGGCGCGGGATTGGAATGCGTCAGATGAAGGCGATCGATCTCCTCCAAAAGCCGCCGCGCCAAATCCTCTTCGATCGGATCGACAATCGCGCCAATATCCTCTTTCAACTGCTCAAGGCTCGACGCGCCCAAGATCGTAGAGGAGACAAACGGGCGGCTGGCAACAAAAAACAGCGCCAGCCGCGTCGGGGTCAAGCCGTTCGATCGCGCCAGATTCGCGTAAGCCTTCGTCGCGCTCTGTACGGCGGGTCGTTCGTAGCGCTCGCCATAACCCCGATCGGCAAAGATTGTAATGCGCCCTTTTGCCCGCGGATCGTCCAGATACTTTGCGCTGAGATGACCAAACGCGAGCGGCGAATAAGCCAAAAGCGCCACCGATTCGCGCCAGCATACCTCGTCCAAACCGTATTCAAACTTGCGGTTCAGCAGATTATAAGCGTTTTGGATCGACGCGATATAGGGCAGATTGCGCTCTTTGGCGATGCGGACAAACTCCATCACGCCCCACGGATGCTCGTTGGACACGCCAAGCGCCCTGATTTTGCCCTCTTTGATCAGCTCGTCAAACGCCTCGAGCTGCTCGGCGATCGGCGTTGTTTCGCGCTCCGTCGTCGGATCAAACCGCCAGCGCCCAAACATAGGCTGATTGCGATCAGGCCAATGAATCTGATACAGATCGATATAGTCGGTCTGTAGCCGCCTAAGCGATCCCTCCACAGCCTCGCGGATCTGCTCGCGGTTTATACGCGGCAGTTTGCCGCCGCGCAGATACGGCATCTCCCGACCCGCGCCGGCGATCTTGCTCGCCAAAACCACCGAATCGCGCCGTTTATTTTTGAGCCACCGCCCCACGATCCTTTCGGTTTCGTTAAAGGTTTGCGCGTCGGGCGGCACGGGGTACATCTCCGCCGTATCTATAAAGTTTACGCCGTTTTGCGTAGCGTAATCAAGCTGGCTATGCGCGTCGGCTTCGTCGGTTTGAGAGCCGAAGGTCATCGTGCCGAGGCATATATTGGAAACTTTCAGATCGCTCTTGCCTAGTTTAAGCGTTTTGAGCATATTTGCGCCTTTGTTTGATTTGGCGGATCATAACAAAATCCGCGTCGCGTTTGCCGTCTTGTTCGCGAAAAGTTTGCTAAACGCCCGCCCTCAGCGCCCTTTTGACGACTTGATAAAGCCGATCGACGCTAGGCAGAAAAACCCGCTCGCTAAAGCTGTGCGGAAACTCGATCGTAGGACCAATCGACGCGCATTGCGCGTGTGGTATTTTGCTCAATAGAACGCCGCACTCCAAACCCGCGTGAATCGCGCCGATCTTAGGCGATAAACCCTCCTCTTTCATCAGCGAACATAAGCGATCGGCAAGCGGCGTTTTGGTAGCCTTCCAACTCGAATAACGCCCAAGCGGCGAAAGCGCGAGAGCGCCTATTTCGCTTAACGCGGCAATCTGCAAATCGATCGCGTCCAGATCGGCTTCCGAAGCGCCGCGGGCAAAAAGCGTCAATTCCATACGATCGCCTTCGGTTTTTACAAGCGCGAAATTGCAACTGCGCGAGGCTATGCCATAAAGCTCGTCGAAGCCCAAAACTCCGCTTGGAACCAGCGCTAAAAGCGAGAGGATTTTACGGCTGCCCGATATCGCCTTAAACGGATTATCGATAGGCGCGATCTCGATATGATCGTCGTTTTTTGGCTCGGCGCCGATAGGCAAAAAGGCGATCGCCTCGGCGTTTTTTGGAATCGAGTTTAACCGCTCGCCGCCGCGCAGCGAAACAAGCCTCGCGTTATGGTTGAACAGATAGCGGCATACCTCGCCGATCGCGCTTGGAATACCGCGATGAATATCCACTCCGCTATGCCCGCCCGCGCAATCTTTGGCGGCGATCTTATAGGCTTTGAACGCTTTATCGTCGATCGGTTCGTAAGCAAGAAGGGCGTTAAGCGAATAATCCGCGCCGCCCGCGCAGCCAATCGTAACTACGCCCTCCTCTTCTGCGTCAAGGTTGATAATCTGTTTAGCGGTTGGATAAACGCCTAAATTATTAGCGCCTATCAGCCCGATCTCCTCGTCGTTTGTGAAAAGATAATCCCCCTCTTGACCCTCCTCGATCAGCGCAAGTTCAAGCGCTACGCCTATTCCGTTATCCGCTCCGAGCGTTCCGTTTTTTGCCCTCAGCCAGTCGCCTTCTCGCAAGAGTTTCGGCGGTTGATCGCCAAGCTCCACCATATCGTAATGCGATTGAAGGCATATTTTGGGCGTTCCGATCGAAGCTAGGATATTGCCAGCCTTATCCGTTTGCGTTTTCGCGCCGGCTTTAGCGCAAAACTTAAGCAGAAACTCGTAAGCCTCGATCGCCTCGCCGCTGCCGCGCCTGTATTTGCTTAACTCCTCAAATAGCTCCAAAACCCTGCTCATAGCCGTTCCTATCGCTGATTTTGGCGTATTATACGCAATTTTGGCGCTCAAACCGAAACCATAAAGC
>JAITEA010000030.1 GCA_031282285.1 Helicobacteraceae bacterium | reverse complement strand
AAACGAACGAGGCGCTTACGATAGAAAAGATCGAAGAGCTATTCAACGAGGCTTTCAGCGAGGGATACGGACGGTTTGAGTGCGAGTTTGTCTCCAAAAACGGCGAGCCGCTGCGCGCCGAGGCGGTTTTGACGCGCATTCCTTGGCATAACGGCTATCGCGTCGTCGCCTATCTCGACAATCTCCGCAAAACCGCCTGATCGCAAGTTTATAGATTTCGCGTTCAACGACTCCCAACAATCCATGATGGCTTGTTCGCGAGCCATCGTTTGTCTAAATAATTCGCTCCTCCCGTCATTACCACAACGGAGCGATAAACCCGCGTAAATCGTCATACCCGCGCCCCCTCCCGTCATTCCCGCCTTCCTCCGCAATTAACTCCGCTTTGCGGCTATTGCTCTGTCGCGGGAATGACGAGAGGGCGAATATAATTTAAATGATTGCGATTTGCCAAACAAGGGAAGTTTTGCAAAATGCGATCGATTGTTCTGACCAGCGCGCCTCTAGTACTCGGCGGCGAGGCGGTTAGGTGTTCCGCAAGGGTGGTTTTATGAAAAGCGATTCAAGCCTTGTAAAGACGATTATGCAAAAAGCGGTTAGTTATCCTGTAAGGTAGGGGATGGAAATGCGGACTGAGGTTGCCGGAACTTATTCTATATATTTTCCGCCAAACAATCGTATATATAAAAACTGTATTTTTTTGATAGCAGCGAGCTCTTGCAGCTCTTGCGCGGTTAATTTATTTTCGCGCAGCTTAAAGTGAAAGTATATATGTCGTCCCCGCTCGTCTTTTGTTTCAAAAAAATCGGAGCTAAAGAGCTTTTTATATTCGTTATACCCAGAGCCGATATTGTCTATATCGTTTAATATATCCGTCCAATCAAACGAGTAAAGACCCCTTAGATTGCCGCATTCCGACAGATTTGCTATAAAGTTTTGCGTATCGTATCCCGCCTGAACTATCAGCTCTTGCAATTTCAGATTTTTTAATCTGAAAAACTCCTCGTTTGGCGCGGACGGTACTTGCAATATTTTAAGATTTGGCGCTTTCGCGACAAGTTTCGCTATCTGCCCCTCTTCGTCGTAAGAGCTTGCGATAATACTCTGGTTGTGATCGCCCGCGTCGGTTAATTTGACCTTGAACGACTCCAAATTGTCAAAAATTGCGTCGGAGTTGATAAGCCTTGTAAAATCCCAATTTTTCGTTCCGTTCGCGCCCTCGTCGGCGCCTGTAAAATAGAGCGATTTTATCTTTGAGGCGTTTGCAATCAGCAGCTCAAGCAGCGAAGCGAAAGCAAAATTATCGCCGTCGTCGTCGTATCCGTCTCCAAAATAGGTTATATCGTAGCCGCCGCCCGCTTTGGCAAAGCCGATTTTGGGCGAAAAATCAACAAGGTATTCCTCGCGCTCTTCGATCTCGGAGTTATAAATATCCTCTTGAAGTTTTAATAATTTATCGCCAAAATCCATTTTGCGCCAACCCCTTTAATTTTGGCAAGATTATAGCTTTGTTCCGCTGGCGGATTTTGGTCTCCACGCGGCGCAAACGCCCCGCTTAAGGTTATTTTGGTAAAATCGCGCCCTTAATTTTGTCAGTCAAGAAGGCAAACAATGTATGCGATAATCAATACCGACGGCAGGCAGTACAAGGTCGCGCAGGGCGATATCGTCCTGTTCGACAAGCGCGGTTTGGAACCGAAAGCCGCCGTAACTTTTGAAAAGGTTTTGCTGGTCAATAACGACGGAGCGCTGACGGTGGGATCGCCGTTTATCGAAGGCGCGAAGGTTACGGGCGAAACGCTCAACGAGGGGCGCGGCAGGAAAATTGTGATTTTCAAGAAGCGCCGCCGCAAGGACAGCAAGCAAAAGCGCGGTTTCCGCCGCGACTTCACCCGCGTGAGAATCACGGGAATCAATCTCAAATAGCCTAAAAGGATACGACAATGGCGCACAAAAAAGGGCAGGGCAGTACTCAGAACAACCGCGACTCGATTGGTCGCAGATTAGGCGTAAAGAAGTTTGGCGGCGAGTTTGTCCGCGCGGGGAATATCATTATCCGTCAGCGCGGCACCAAGATTCACGCGGGCGATAATGTAGGCGTTGGCAAGGATCACACCATTTTCGCGCTTACGGACGGTCATGTGGTTTTTTCGCACAAGGACGCAAACCGAAAGAAAGTTTCGGTAACCCCCAAAACGCCTCTTTAATTTCGATCTCGCTTATCGCGGCTACGGCTCTAAAGTTACGCGCTTTGGAAGCCGTAATCGCGCACCGGTTATTTACCGCGCCGATCGCTACTCTTGCGTTTTGCCGTCATAAAATAACGCGTCTTGGGATAGACGGGTAATTTTATAGCAAAACCGAGTGGATGAGTTGGCTATAACATTACTATCCATTTATCCGCAACCAAATTATTATAGCAAAAATGCGCGCGCAGGCGGGCTATAACGCCTAACTCGCATCGCGCCAAGCGTATCAAAGCGTATCCGATCGGCGAATAATTTATTTTTTACAAGCGACGCCGGCTTTGATCTCTTCTACGCTTTTTGGCGAGCAGGGCAGCAGATTTTCCGTATCTACCCAGACATCGTACAGCTTTTCAAGTTTTGCAAGCGGCGTTAAATCCGCGATTGGATTGCCCTCCAGAAAAAGCCATTCAAGATTTGGAAACTGATCGGCGATCGCGTTTACCGATTTTACATTGCTGTCCATAATTCCAAAAACGGTTAGCTTTTTTAACTTCTTCAGGCAGGCGATATCGTTCGTATTACTATAGCTTACGATTAGCGTATTCAGATTGACAAGCTCGTTGAGCGCGCAGATATCCTTTATTTTGCTTGATGCGACAATCTCTAATCTTTCTAACGCCGTAAGTTTGGCAAGCGGCGCTAGATCGCCGTTGTGTTTGCCGCGGAACTCCAGCGATTTCAGCCGTTTCATATTAGACAGCGCGGCGAAATCCAGTATAGCGCTGTTTGCGCTCTCTTCGGTTGTTATTTTTATGTTCGTCATATTCAAATCTTTCAACGGCTCTAAACTCTTTATATTTATATCGAGCGACTTGAAAGCTTCCAGATTTGGCAGGTTCTTTACAAAACTTATATCGGGCGTGCTGGTATTGTAAAGCGCAAGCAATTTCGTTTGAGGGAAAAATCGCGTAATAGAGAGATCGGTTATATTCAGGCTCGCCTCGCCCATCATACCTCCAAAGCCAAGCTCTTCGGTATTTTTTATATAGCAGTATAGATTTTCGCAGTCGCGATCGCTTGCCGAAAAAGAAACATAGTCTTCGCGGCAGGTTAAAGGTCTGCAGCCGTTTTTGTTTTCATAAACGAGTTTGGTAAATCGGCATTCGTCGATTGTTTCGGGTGGGG
>JAITEA010000001.1 GCA_031282285.1 Helicobacteraceae bacterium | reverse complement strand
TGGTTTCGATAGCCAACTGTCCCAAAGAGGAGATCGACGACGACGAGGACAAGATCGCGGACTAACCCTCCCCTTGCGCGCAATAATTCCTTATGCGAGCGTAGCGTTCCGCTCCGTTTCGCCCCCCCCCGAATAAGGGGGGTTAGGGGGTTTAGCGCCTCAATTCCCCTTAAAATCGGGTCTAAGTGTAACCGCTGGAGATAGTAGGCGACATTCTTGAAATTGTTGTCTCAATCCCCTAAAAATCGGGTCTAAGTGAAACCCTTACGGGCTTAGCGTTTTTTGATACTTTGAGACTATCAACAAACCCTTTAGCCGTCGATATTCGTTACTAATGACCAAAAGCTGGCTAAATTATAGCGTTCTAACCTTAAAGATTTCTTTGGCGTATTCCAGAAAGTAAGAAAGAGCCAACAAAGCCTCTTTCTTCGTAAAATGCTTTAGTATTTCAATTCTTTCTCAATTCTGTCAACTTTCAACTAATTCAAAAACTTAAGAATTGATAACAAAGCTTCTAAGGACGCGAAATAGCGAGAAAGATCGCGCTCCAAAACCGATCGCGGTTCGTAAGTTTTGGAGATGGATTCCCGCCTGCCTCCGCGATAAACGCTTCCTTCGGGGATATCGCTTCGTCGCGGAAATGACACAATGCTGGCGCGATCCGCAGGAATTGACAAACCCCCCTCAATCCCCCCTTGTCAGGGGGGGAAGGTGAAGCGGAGCTCGTAGATTTGAGGTTATATAAAAGCCCAAATTGAGGGGATTAAGGCACAAAACCTCCCCCCCCCTTATCGGGGGGGGGGGGGCGAAGCCACCGACCGAATCTCCCGCAGGGAGCAAGGTATCGCGTAGGAAGCGGCGCGGAACGCGACGCTCTCGTAGGGAGGGTAAAAGGGTGCAAGAGGGGGATATTTGGGGAAGGCGGTAATAAAGATAAAAACTGCGAGAAGCGAAAGGTAAAAAGGGGATTATTTGGATTTGACGCCGATTCGGATCGCTTCGTCCATACTTGTGATTCCGTCGGCGACAAGCGAAATTAGCTGGCGCTGAAGCGTCCGCATTCCCTTTTTGATCGCCAGATCGCGAATGGCGTGCTCCTCGATCGTCTCCTTAAACAGCGCAACGGTTTCGTCGTCGGGGATAAACAGTTCGCCGATCGCCCGTCTGCCCTTGTAGCCCGAGTGGTTGCATTCGGGGCAGCCGACCGCCTTGTAGATTTTCGTGCCGCGTTTTAAGCCGAACTCGGTTTCGTAGCTTTCGGCAAGCTCGTCCTCGATCTTGCACTTTTCGCACAGCTTACGAACAAGCCGCTGCGCCAGCACGCCAAGCAGCGACGAGCTGACCAGAAACCGCTCGACGCCCATATCGACAAGCCGCGTGATCGCGCCCGTGGAGGTGTTGGTATGCAGAGTGGAGAAAACCAGATGCCCCGTCAGCGCGGCTTGAATGGCGATCGCCGCCGTCTCGCTGTCGCGGATTTCGCCGATCATCACAACGTCGGGGTCTTGGCGCAAAATCGATCTAAGCCCCGCGGCGAAGGTCAGCCCCACCTTCGGGTTTGCCTGTACTTGATTGATATTGTCCGCCTTATACTCGACGGGGTCTTCGACGGTGATCACATTTTTCTGCGGCGTGGCTACCCGCTGAAGGAAGCTGTGAAGCGTGGTGGATTTGCCGCTGCCCGTCGGTCCGGTAACGAGAATAATCCCGTGCGAATGCTCCAGCAGATCGCTTAAACCGGCGATCAGATCGGCTTCAAAACCAAGCTCCTTGAGGTGCGGAATCTCCGCGCTCTCCATCAAAATCCGCATCACCACCCGCTCGCCGTAGTAGGTCGGCAGAATCGAGACGCGGATATCCAGCGTTCTGCGCGCGATATTAACCTGCGTCCGCCCGTCCTGCGCCACGCGCTTTTCTGAAATATCAAGGTTGCTGATAACCTTGATGCGGCTGATCACAAGATTGATAATACGCAAATCAAGATCGACGTACCTCACAAGCGCGCCGTCGATCCTGAAGCGCACCTCTCCCTTGCGCTCGTGCGCCTCTATGTGAATATCGCTCGCGCCCTTTTTGATCGCCTGATAAAACAGCGCGTTCACGAAGCGGATAATCGGCGCGGCTTCCTCGCTGTTTAGCAGATCGGCTTTGTTGCGCAGAAACTCCGCGAGGCTGAAACCCTCCTCCTCTTCGGCGACCTCGTTTATGCGATCGTCCGCGCCGCCGATGTCGCTTAGCTCCCTGTCGGTGCGCTGCTCCAAAAAGCGGTTGTAGAGGCGATCGAAGCTCTCCTGATCCAGTAGATAGATAGGCGCGGCGATCTCGTATTTGCTTAAAAATCCCAGCGATTCCGCCAGATACGGCTCGCCCAGACAGACGGCGATCTCGTCTTTGACTTTGGCAAATAGCACATAGTATTTGAGCGCCAGAGCGGAGTCGATCCCCTCAAAATGCGTCGGCTCCAGCCCCTGATGGCTGAGCCTTTGAAACTCAACGCTTGCGGCGCTCATCGGCTTGTTTGATAATCTCTTTGGCGTAGCGCATACGCAGCGTTTCCAGACGCCCCAGCCGCGCTCTTAGCGACGAGAGGTCCTCGCTCTTTTCCACGATATAGGGCGTTACGATCACGACCAAACTCGTCTTATTCACGCCCTCTTGCTTGTTGCGAAACAGCCTGCCGGCAAACGGAATTGACGAGAGAATCGGCACGCGGGTTTCGGTGTCGATCTCCTCGCTCTTGATCAGCCCGCCCAAGATAACCGGTTCGCCGTCGCTGACGATAGCGTTGGTCGATACGCGCCGTTTGGTGGTGGTCGGCTGTTGGCTGCCGTCAATGCCCACGATCCCCTCGAGCTGCGCCTCGATGGTTAGCGCCACCTTCTTGTTGGTCGATAGGCGCGGCTTGACCTTGAGCGTCAAGCCTATATCCTGACGGGCGTAGTTTTTGGTGGGAATGCCCGCGCTGGTGGTACTTTCGGAGGTCATAATCGATCGCGTCTCGCCGACATAGATGGTCGATTCTTTGTTATTGACGCACAAGATCGACGGCTCGGAGAGCACCTCAGCCGCTTGCTGGCTCGCCAGCAGGTTCAGCCCGACGCCGACCGCCAAAGCGGTGGCGCTCTCGACCTTGATGTTGCCGTTGGCGTCTGTTTTTTGCAACTGGCTTAGAATCGCGCCGCTGACCGCCGACGGAACGCTACCGGTAAGCGCCGCGCCGAGCGTGTATATGCCGTTGCCGCCCACCGAGGCGCCGTCTATGCCGTAGGTCAAGCCGATCTGATCGGCTAGATTATCGCTGACTTCGACGATCGTCGCCTGTACATAGACCTGCTGGCGCGGCACGTCGAGCGATTTGACCAGCGTTTTGATCGCGGCGATCTCCTCCGGCATACCGACGACGATCAACACATTCATCTCTTCGTCCGCGCTGAGCATAGGTTTTATGCGCTGATCGACCACGCCGGCTGGCGGCGCGGCGACGGCGGTTTTCTCCACCACGCCGGAGAGGATTTTCACCAGCGACGCCGCCTCCGAGTTTTGCAGGAATATCACCTCCGACGACGGGGCGGCGTGGTTATTCTCCACATCGAGGCGGTTTACCAGCGATCTGACCAGCTTGATATGCTGCGGTCTGCCCGTAACCACGATCGCGTTCGAGGCGTCGTCTTTGAGAATCTGAACCTCGTTGTCGATCACGCGCGGGTTCAGCGCGCCTTTGACGATCTGCTGCAAAGAGGTAACGATCGAGGAAGCTTTTACATTTTTGAGCGGTATAAACTCCACGCTCAAAGCGCGCTTATCGACAAGCTCGCCTATCACCTGCCGCACCGTGTTGATATTCGACGGATAGTCGCTGATCACCATCGAGTTGGATTCGCGCATCGTAACCAGCTTCGCCGCCGGAGAGAGCAGATGGCGAATCTTCTGGACGATAATGTCTATATTCTCCTCTTCGATCCGAATGGTCTGCGTAACCATCAGCGATCCGCTCGCCGTACCGCTTACGACGGGGATATTCTCCTGCGCGGCTTCGGCGAGGCGCGTTATCTTGTAGTAGCTGCCCTCTTCGACCAGCGTCAAACCGCGCGTGGCGAGCACGCTAAGCGCCAGTTGGAGAATGTCGTCTTTATACACCGAAGTCGCGCTCACAAAATCCACATTGCCGGAGACGCGCTGGGTCAGCAGCAGATTTTTGCCCATAATGCGGGAGGTCATTTTGAGGAACTCCTCGATGGGCAGATCGGTAAAGTTGATCTCCACCGTCTGGCGCTCCTCGTTTGGCGCGGCGAAGCAGAGGCAGAGCAAAGCCAGCAGAAGGCTAACGAATCTCATAGACAAGCTCTTTTTCGCGGTTATTTCTGACGATCGTCATCGTGAAGCGATCTATCTCGTCGATCTTGGCGTAAAGGCGCATTGCCGCCGCGAAACCGTCAAGCTCGATCCCGTTCGCGCTTTTTAACACGTCGCCCGCCTGCAAGCCAAGCTCGTGAAAGACGGAGTCCCGCGCCACAAAGGTTACGCGGAACTCCTTGAACTTGCCGTTTTCGTTGATCGGCGCTATGCCGATATTGTCCCAGATAAGCCGCACATTCTGGCGGTATTTTGCCAGCTCGTCGCGCCCTATCAGCCGTTTTGTCTGCTGCGCGTCCGCCGTTACGGAGATATTGCGCTGCGACGAGGCGACTACGCGCGCCTCTCTGGTCTGATCCTCGAGGCTAAGCTCGTAGGTCGCGCCGTCTTTGGCGAATATAGCCTTTTTCGACTCCACCGCGCTGAGCGTATAGCCGCGCAATATTTCGCCCACGCCCACGAATGTGAGCTTGGCGCCCTCGTCGATCACCACGAAGCCGTTCTTGTCGTTTTCGGCGTAGATCGCCTTTAATTTCAATCCCGTAAGCGTAGCCGCGCCCTGCGACAAAGCGCCCTGCATATCTTGCGAATTGGCGGCGGAGCCGATGCCCAAAGCGCGCTCCAGCGGATAGGAGCGGACAAAATTAAACGGCGCGCTGAAAGCCCTCTCGATAGAGCTATCGGGCAGAAACAGCTTGGCGATCGCCGAGGCAAGAGCTAACGACGCGCATAGAAAACCAAACGCCGCGAAGCGAATCTGCCACGCGGGGGAGAGTCTGTCAAAAATCGCGCTCATAGACGAATCCTTCCGACTTTTTCTCCAGTACAGCAAAAATCTGTCCATATTTTTGCTGGATTTCCGACGGGGCGTTAATTACAATGTAGATTTTGCGCGCAAAAAGGTCGATCCAGCCTGAAATCGCGCCGATCTCCCCTTCGCCGCTTAAAAATATTTTATGCGGGAGAAAAATCGTATGGCGCGCTTTCAAAAAATCTACCCGCGTCGGAAATATGGAGTTAAGCTCGCTTGCGAAACTAAACGGCTCGAGGGATAATTCGTTGTAAAAGATCGAGGCAAACAGCGATAGGCGGTTATTTTCCGCCGTCTGCATCCGATCGTAGTAGATCGCGCCGCCTTTAAGCGAGAAAAGCCAGCCGTAATCGCTCGCCTCTTCGCTCGAGATCGCCACGCCAAGCGCGTCCAAATAGCGCTCGCCGAGGTAGTAAATCTCCTTTTTCGGCAAAAAGAAAACGACCGCCTCAAGCGCGATTACCGCCCAGATTAACGCCGCGGCGATCTTCTTTACCACGCGATCTCCAAAGCGATATCGGCGGCTTGATCGCCCTTGCGCTCGACCGAAAAGGTTTTGACGGGAACGGGCGATTCAAACAGCGCGCGCGTCAGACGGGCAAGCGCCTGCGCGTCGAGGTTTTTGTACTCGGCTTTGATCCCCTGCGCGCTCTGCTGCGCGTTTCCGCGCTGCTTGAAAATATCCTCGTTAAACACCGCCTGCGCGCGCGATTTTGCCGCTTGGTTGTTCTCCCACTCCGATCTGAGCTTGGTTATGCGCTCGGCGAAGGCGGCGGTATTTTGCCGCGCCAAACTCGCCTCGTTCAGCGCGCTTAACGCGCCGACGCGCCAGATCAGCAATATCAGCGCGATCGCCGCCAGCGCCAGCAGGATATAGCGCAGATTGACCCTTACCATTTGGCTACCGCCCACACTTGATTGTTCTGCTCTTTTGCCTCCGCCTCCGGCGCGGCGGCTTTGAGCCGCTCGATAATCGTCTTGGCGTCGATCGTTTCCGTCGGCGCGAAGCGGACGGTAATCGTCCGCCCCTCGATATCCAGCCGTTCCAGCCGCGCCGTCGGCGCGAAGGTGAGCAGCTTGTTGAGCGTCAGCCTAAGCCCCTGCTGCGCGGAGGCGATCTGCGTCAGCCGCCGCTCTATGCTCTCAAGCTGAAGCTGCGTGGCGGGCAGTTTGGCGCGGGTTAATATCTCCTCTCTCTCGCTCTCGTACGCGTTTGCGAGGCTGGAAATCCTGAAAATATCGACCGCCAGCGCCGCGATGACGATCAGCAAAAACGAGGCGGCGAGCGCGAAGCGTTTGCGCGGCATATCGCTCGTTTCGCGCGATCTGGGCGGCGCGAAGCTCGGCGCGCTCAAAACGCGCGGCGTCTGATCGAACGGTTGCGCGTCGGCGGCGAACTTCAGCGGCAGCGCGACCCACGCTCCGTTTACGAAGCTCAGCGCCGTATTCTGCGAGAGCGCGATGGGCGACTGCGCGGGATCGAGCGCGCTCTGCGCGAAGTAGATTCTTGAGATCAGACGCGCATCAAGCCCCTGATCGATCAGCCGCCGCGTCGCCTCCACGGGATCGCAGGCTATAAAGCCCCAGCCGCCCTCCTCTTTGAAGGCGTAGTAATGATACGACCCTTCGGGAATCCAGCCGAAAAACACGGAGGCGGCAAAGCGCTTCGCCAAGCGGCGGCTTTTGAACAAAGCTTCCGAGCGCTTATACCAGTAGTATGCGGGCGAAAGGATAACGCCGACTTTGTCGTTCGTATCGAAAAACCGCAGATCGGGGTGCGCCAGAACGAGGCGCGTTTTGGCGGGGCTGAGCAGCGATTTGGCGCGATCGGTTAAACGATCTTTGGCAAGGGCGAAGGGGCGAAACGAGCTTAGTTTGGCTAACAGGCGCGTTTTGATCGGCGCGGTTTGAGGCAGATTGCGATCAAATGCAACTGGCTCCGCGCTTGCCGCTTTAAGCGGGGCGGCTTTGGGTTGCGGCGGCGCTTTTGCTTCGCGCCGCTTTTGAGGCTTTGTCGCGATCACGGCAAACGAGAACGGCAGCGCGCCGATTATCAATATAAGCGCCCCGCCGCCAAAAAACAGCGCGGAAAGGGCGCGATCGCCGCCCAGCGCGATCCCCGCCAAAAACGCGCCGCAAGATACGCCAAGCGCGGTCGGGACAAGTTTGCGCCTCTGTGAATAGGCTCTGATCAAAAATAGGATCCAAGTCAGCGCGTATATAAACGCCGCGCCTTTTGGAACGCCCAGAATCATATCGCCAAACCCGTACTCCAGCGCGGCGGCGAAGTTGATCGCGTAAGGGCTAAGGCTGATTAGCGCGATCAAAAACAGCGCGATCGAAACGCACAGCAGCCGCAAAATGCCCTGCGCCGACCAGAACGGACATTCGTTTAGCGCGGCGAAGATCGCGGCGACGACGGGCAGCAGATGCCAGCTTAGCGCCTTGACGCACTCCAGCGTCGTATTCTCCATACGCCCGCCGATAACCAGCCAAAAGATAGCCAGCGCGAACAGCGCGGCGTGCGCGATAGCCGATCTGCCCAGAACCGCGCCAAAGATCGCCGCGATCGCCAGCGCCAGCGCCGCGCAGAAGATCGCAAAATCGGGCGCTATCGCCAAAACGCCGAGCGCGTTGGTATAAGCGATCGCCGCGCATATAAGCGCAATCAACAGCGGCGGTATAAACGATACGAGTATCTGCTTTAACGCAACCAACAAAATCCTTCCAAACCAAAAACCGATCAAGCGCGTACAACTGCAAAGATTTTAGCCAAAAGCCCCTCAAGCCGCGCCAAGCTTCGCGCTTTAGCCTAACTCGACCTAACTCGCAAAGCCGCGGAGGGGTATAATCGCCATAAATCCGCGCTTTGGAGAGCGTTATGAAAAAGTTAGCGCAAGCGTTTATAATTGTTTTCGCGGCGGCGGCGCTGATCGCCTGTTCCAAAACGACGATCATCTACGATCAAAGTCTGGCGCTGGAACGGACGACGACAATAACGCTGCCCGTAGCCATAACGGGCGGATCGATCGAGGTTACAAATTATAACGGCGCGGCGGTGTCGTGGGAGTCGTCGTTTGGCGGAACCGAGATAAAATTGCCAGCGGGCAAAACTACATTGGTTTTCAACGCGATCGAACGCGGCGCGTCGTATGTTTACAGCGCCGATAATCTCTCGTTTACTCGCGATTTTGCCGCGGGAAA
>JAITEA010000185.1 GCA_031282285.1 Helicobacteraceae bacterium | reverse complement strand
AGCAGCGCGATGGTCAGCGCGCTGGGGAACAGCTCTCGAAGCCTCGCGAAGGTGATTTCGGGCAGGGAGGGCATAGGCAGCATATTGGGAATGTCGCCAAAACGGCTCTGGATCGTCTCGAACGGAAGCGGTTGCGGGTAGAGCGCGCCTAGCAGCCCCATCGCGCCTACGACGACTACGGGACCGGGGATACGCGGGATAAACCGCTTGCACAGAACAATAATCGCAATCGAAGCGACCGCGACGGCAAGCGCGGCAAAGTTGATCGTATCGAGATTCTCGGCGTAAACGACAAGGCGATGCAAAAAATCCGCCGGAAGATCGCCTTCGATCGTCAGTCCCAGAAAGTCCTTGACCTGCGAAGCAATAAGCAGTATCGTTATGCCGCTGGTAAAACCCGTGATCACGGGATATGGGATAAAGCTGATCAAAATGCCCGCTTTGCAAAAGCCAAGTACGATCAAGATCGCGCCCGCCATCATAGTGGCGATCGCCAGCCCGTCGAAGCCAAACTGCGCGTTTACCGTGGCGACGGTAACGGCGAAGGCGGCGGTGGGACCGCCGATCTGAAACTTGCTGCCGCCAAACGCGGAGATGCAAAATCCCGCAACGACGGCGGTAAAAAGCCCCTTTTCCGGCGGCAGACCGCTCGCGATCGCGATCGCCATAGCAAGCGGCACGGCGATTACCGCGACGGTAAGCCCCGCGATCGCGTCGGAGCCGAAACTTTTGAGCGTGTAGCCTTGCATCGAATGCGCCAGTTGCGCGCCGTAGAGGTGGTGAATCTTTTTTAGAACGCCGCCGATTGTCATCGAAAGCCTTGCGGTTTTTTGGGTTGGAACAATACTACTTTATCGCTTCATATTCAAGATATTCAAGCCGCCGCCGCGATCGTTTGGCGGTCGCTCGGCGTTTAAGCGCGCAAAGGCGATAATTGCGTTGATGTTTAATAAAAAAATCTATGTGGCGGGACACAACGGAATGGTCGGATCGGCGATCGCGCGCAGGCTGCGGCGCGGCGGATACGGCAATCTGATCACGCGTTCGCGCGCGGAGCTTGATCTGCTCGATCAAAGAGCCGTCCGCGATTTTCTCAAAGCCGAAAAACCGGATTTTATATTTCTGGCGGCGGCGAAGGTGGGCGGCATAAACGCCAACAACAGCTATCGCGCCGATTTTATTTACGAAAATCTGCAGATCGAAAGCAATATTATTTACGGCGCGTTTCTAGCGGGCGTTAGCGATCTATGTTTTCTAGGATCAAGCTGCATATATCCACGCGACTGCCCGCAGCCGATCAAGGAGGAGTATTTACTGACCGGCGCGCTGGAAAAAACCAACGAGCCTTACGCTATCGCCAAGATCGCGG
Organism: Helicobacteraceae bacterium; assembly: GCA_031282285.1. Lineage (GTDB taxonomy): Bacteria > Campylobacterota > Campylobacteria > Campylobacterales > SZUA-545 > JAIRNH01. The sequence continues at coordinate 1,202 of JAITEA010000185.1, read as the reverse complement.
GCATTAAGCTGTGCGAAAGTATGAACGATCAGTACAAAACGCGCTATTTCAGCGTTATGCCGACCAATCTATACGGCGTAAACGATCGCTACGATCTGCAAAACAGCCACGTGCTGCCCGCGCTGATCCGCAAAGCCCATGAAGCCAAACTGCGCGGCGACAAAGAGCTTGTCGTATGGGGCAGCGGCGCGCCCAGAAGAGAGTTTCTCGACGCGGACGATCTGGCGGACGCGTGCGCGTTTTTGATGGAAAAAGGCGTTAATAACGGGCTGTATAATATCGGCTGCGGAGAGGATATAACAATCCGCGAACTCGCCGAGACGATTATGGATATTGTAGGCTTCAAAGGCGATATTATTTTCGACGCTTCAAAACCGGACGGAACGCCCAGAAAGCTATTAGACGTTTCGCGTATAAACAAGCTTGGCTGGCGATATAAGATTTCGCTTAGAGAGGGGATCGCCAAGGCGTATAGCGATTTTGTCGAGCGTTTTGGCGGCGCGTATTAAACGGGCGGGTTTGAACGCCCAGCGTACCCGCTAAAGCGCCGCGCCCTTTGCCGGAAAAAACAGCCGCGACATATCGACGCCTTCCAGCTCCAACAATTTTGCCTTTGTTTTAACGCCGCCGGCGTAGCCCGTCAAACTGCCGTTTGCGCCCACGACGCGGTGGCAGGGAATAACGATCGATATGGGATTATGCCCGATCGCGCCGCCTACCGCTTGGCTCGACATAGTTTTTTTGCGCGTCAGCGCGGCGATCTGCTTGGCGATCTCGCCGTAGGTCGTTACTTCGCCGTACGGTATTTCGCGCAAAATGCGCCATACCGCTTGACGAAACGCGCCGCCGATCGGAGCCAGCGGCAACTCCGCGGCGGCGGGTTTCTTGCCCGCGAAATATCGATCCAGCCAGCGCTTCGCGGCGGCGAATACGGGCGCGTCGTCGCTAAGCGCCGTCGTTTCGGGTATGGAGGCGCCGTAATATTTTTGCCCCTCGATCCATAAACCGACAAGCGCTTCGTTATCGCAAACAAGCGTTAAAACGCCCGCCGGAGAGCGATAGGTCGTCGAATAGTACATTTTGTCCTCCTTTGAACCGCCGCTTCAAAAGCGTTAAATTAAGAGGGGCTATACTCTCGCGCGCAATTTTTGCGAAATTAACTTTATGGAGATCGATATGGCTCGTCAAGCGGAAAGGGGCGT